>CASEYK010000027.1 GCA_949292105.1 uncultured bacterium | reverse complement strand
GGCACTTCATCGACATCATATAAAATAATATCGCCCGCCATTAAAACAGGATAAGCAAAGATACCTAAGCCGACTGAATTTTGATTCATTTTAGACGAAATATCTTTAAATTGTGTCATTCTCGACAACTCGCCCATATATAAATAGTTTTGTAAAATAATCGCCATTTCAGCATGAGCAGGAACGGAACTTTGAAGAAATAAACAAACCTTATTGGGATCAAGACCGGCCGCAAGGTAAAAACAAGCAATATCGATAGAGTTTTCGCGCAAAGTCTCTGGCTCAATTGGTAGCGTTAAAGCATGAAGGTCAGCAATAAACATATAGCAATCACCTTGGTTTTGAAATTCTTTAAGTCGCTTTAAAACACCAATATAATTGCCAAGCGTCAATTTACCAGTGGGTTTAATTCCTGTGAGAATGGTTTTCATCTTTCCTACTCCTTCTTAATAAGTTTATGAATAAACAGTTCTTTTTGCAATTGTTTAGTTTATAAATGCTTTTCATCTCTTCTTGATATAAAATCAAGATATGGATTTTTTAGGAATTGAAAAATTTTCGCTAGTTGATTACGACGAAAAGGTATGTGTCACTCTCTTCAGCGGCGGATGCAATTTCCGCTGTCCTTTTTGCCACAATTCTTCGCTTGTTCTTGAGCCTAAAAATATTAAAGGAATTCCTTTTGAAGAAATATTGACATATTTAAAATCGAGGGCGGGATTAGTTGATGCCGTGACAATTACGGGCGGAGAGCCGACATTGATGAGAGATTTAGTTGATAAGATAAAACAAATCAAGCAGCTTGGTTATTTGGTCAAGTTAGATACTAATGGGACTAATCCGCAACTTGTTTCATTTCTTATCGAACAACATTTAATCGATTATGTCGCGATGGATGTTAAAAATTGTTTGCGCTTATACGGCAAAACTTGCGGTTATGATAATGTGGATGTAGATAATATTATTCAAAGTATTCATTTACTCATTAATTCATCTATTGATTACGAATTCCGTACGACATTAGTCGCTGAATTTCATGATGCAATCGCCATCAATGAGATGGGCGAGCTTATTAAAGGTGCTAAAAAAGTTTTTCTTCAGAAATTTGTCGATTCTGACCAGTGTATAAAAAAAGGCCTTCATCCTGTTATAGATGAAAAGGCCAGACAGTTTCAAAGAATTTTATCAAATTATGTTGCTTCAGTTGAATTACGAGGCTATTAAACATTTTGCAAATAATTTAATACATGAAATGCGACGGTTGTACCATCGCCGATGGCGGTCCCAACTTGTCGCACAGTTTTATTAGTACAGTCTCCAATCGCAAATAAACCTTTTGTCTTAGTTTCCATTTTTTGATCGACAACAATGTAGCCTTTGTTAAGCTCGACAAGAGGCAATAAATATTCATTATCAGGAATTTGGCCGATGGCGATAAAAACAGCGGCACATGGTATTTCAACAGTCGAGTTATCGATAGTGTTATTAAAGACAACTTTTTCAACTTTCTCTTTTCCTGCTATTTTGATGCAGTTCAAATTGTGGATGATTTCAATATTGTCCTTTTCTTTGACGCGCTCGCAAAGGACATAATCAGCAAAGAAACGGTCAAACAAAGTGCAGAGATAAACTTTTTTAACATAGTTAGAAAGAAGCAATGTATATTGTAAAGCCGTGTTAGCGTCTCCAATAACAACGACATCTTGTCCTTGATAAAACGCTCCGTCACAGACTGCGCAGTAACTAACTCCTTTTAAAGTATGCTCTCCTTCAACATTGAGGTGTCGGTGTTTAACACCGGTGGCGATAATAACTGATTGAGCTTCGTGAACTTGATAATCAGTTTTGACGAAAAAGATGTTATCTTTTTTCTCGATGGACAAAACATTTTCCATCTCAAAATCAACGCCTAACGCCATAATTTGTTCAAGAATTTTATTTGTTAATTCTAATCCAGAAATAGATTGAATGGTCGGGAAGTTTTCTACCCTGGGAGAAGAAGCGATTTGTCCTCCAAAATTTTCCCTCTCGATAATCAATACTTTTTTGCCGCCTCTTAAGCAATTAAGAGCAGCTGTCATGCCGGCTGGTCCGCCGCCGACAACGATAACATCAAACATTAGTTGAGATGTTTAACTCTTTCGACATACGCTTTGATGTCGCTAGGGTTATCATAGACTAAATAGGAATTGCCGTCTGGAACAAGAAGGGTAGGAGCCTGTTTAATTTTAAAGGCGAGGGCTTGTTCTTTGTTTTCTTCGGCATCGACATTTTTATATGAAATGTGTTCTTTATCTAAAATCATTTTTGCCATTTGACATTTTGGACATGTTTTAGATGTGAAAAGCATCAATTCATTTACTTCGTATGTTCTTTTTGGTTGTTCGCATTCACATCCACTGTGGTCATGATGCTTTGGTTCAGTAAAATCATCCAAGTTATAAACCTTTCGATCTTTAAACTCTTCAGTTTTGCCTACATTCCAGTTTTGAACAGGTCGATAGTATCCAGTGATACGCGAATAAACTTCTGTTTTTTCGTGGCAAATTGGACATTCGTATTGTTCACCATCGAGGTATCCGTGGTGGCGGCAAACGCTGTAAGTTGGCGACATCGTGTAGTATGGCAAACGATAATTCTCAGCAATTTTTCGCACTAAATTCATACAAGATTGCCAACTTGGAAGTTTTTGGCCTAAGAAGGCGTGGAAAACAGTGCCGGATGTATAAAGAGTTTGAAGTTCATCTTGAATATCTAATGCGGCGAAAATATCAGATGTAAATCCGACTGGAAGATGGGAAGAGTTGGTGTAATATGGTGCATCTTCGTTATCGCTAGCAGTGATAATATCAGGATATTTTTCTTTATCGTGCTTAGCCAAACGATAAGCTGTTGACTCAGCAGGAGTGGCCTCGAGATTATACAAATCACCATACATTTCTTGATAATCAGAAAGTTTTTCACGCATGAAATTTAAGACATTTTTTGTAAATTCTTGAGCGTTTTCATGTGTCAAATCAGCTTTAATCCAGCGTGCGTTAAGGCAAGCTTCATTCATGCCAACAAGACCAATCGTTGAGAAGTGATTATCAAAGGTTCCTAAATATCGTTTGGTGTATGGATATAAGCCATTATCGAGCAAACGAGTAATGACATTCCTTTTCACTTTCAAAGAGCGAGCAGCGATATCCATCAATTTAGTCAAGCGGTTGTAAAAATCTTTTTCATCGACGCTTAAATAAGCGAGTCGAGGCATATTTAAAGTGACAACACCGACTGAACCAGTCGATTCACCAGAGCCGAAGAAACCACCTGATTTTTTTCTTAGTTCACGCAAATCAAGTCTTAAACGGCAGCACATGCTGCGAACATCGCTTGGTTCCATATCCGAATTAATATAATTTGAGAAGTATGGAGTGCCGTATTTTGCTGTCATTTCAAAGAGCAAT
>CASEYK010000026.1 GCA_949292105.1 uncultured bacterium | reverse complement strand
TTATAACTCGTCCATAATTGTGAATAAGAACCAATATTTGCTCCAGCGTTGATAATAGTACGTAGTGAGTTAAATAAACTTGTCGCGTTAGAAGTATTAACACTATTGTAGTACTCGTCAACCGTTGTTGCGGCTTTTACTTCATTAGCAATTATAGAATTTTGATATGCTTTTATTCCTAAATAAGAAAAAGCACCAACGGATAATCAAATAGACGCGAGAAAAAGTGCTGTTCGTTTCATAAATTATGTAGACTAATTCTATCTTTCTTTTGTGTGTCTGTTTCTATTTTAATAGTTGATGAAAAAAATATCCAAGTTTTTTTGAACTGTAAAAGTAAAAAACAATATCAAAGTTTATTTGCCGGCAACATTGATTTTCTTAATCAAAACGCTTGGGCAAAGCACGGATGAAGTAAATAATTTCGTATCGTTACCGACATTTATTACATCCTTAAAAATATCAATTAAATTTCCAGATACAGTAATCATGTCTAGTGCTTTAGATATTTTGCCATTTTCGATCAAGAAGCCAGTAGACTGAAGAGAAAAATCGCCGCTTTGTGGATTTAATCCAGCATGAAGACCATTGACTTCAGTGATATAAACGCCGTCGCCCATTTCTTTAAACAATTCTTCTAAAGATTTCTTGCCTGGTTTTAGGGTAATAAAAGTAGGAGCGATACCGATTTTTCCGCCTTGCATAAAGCCATTCCCGGTTGTAGTAGTTTGGTCTTTCATTGCGGTGGTCAAATTATATAAATATGTTTGAAGTACGCCTTGCTTGATGATGGGTCTATTTGATGTTGCGACACCTTCATCGTCAAAATATCGGCAGAAAACTGTGCGCTGCAAAGGTTTGTCTTCAATCGTCACTTTTCGGCTAGCAATCTTTTGTCCTAATTTTCCTATAAACAAGGATGAATTTTTTTGTACATCTTCCGCCGATGCGTTGCCGATATAGAAATTCAAAAATGAAGAGACGACTTTATTTGATAATACAGCTTTATAAGACTGAGATGGACAATCAGTTCCACCCAGTTTACTTGTTGCATCATTGATAGCTTTGGCGACTAAATCTGAAACATCTAATTTAGCAAAATCGTTCGAGATAAACATTTCTCCGCCCGATTTTGTTTGTTCGCCAACTTTAACTAACACATATGCATATACATAGAAGTAATTGCTTTTTTGTGAGAGTTTTAATCCTTTTGAATTGATGATAGAAACTGATGATTGCGATTCGGCAAAAGATACAGAAGTTTCAACAACTCTTGCGTCTGAGGATTTTAATTTTTCTTCTATTTCGAATAATTTGTTAATCTTGTCAGAAATAGAAATTTTTGCTAAATCTCGGTTAAAATAATTGATTTTGTGGTATTTTTCACTTCCCTCAAAAATAATTGCTGGATCGTTTTGTTCAATAACCTTGGCGTTTTCTTTTATATCTCTGACTAACTTTTCGGCTGTCGCTTTGTTCCAAGTATCAGTCGAAGCGCTCCCAAATTTGCCACCGTAAATACCACGTGCATTTACAACTGCAGAACTAGAAATGTTATATTGTTCAATTTCTCCTCTGAAAATGTCAATTGCTGTGGAAGAGTCGTTTGATAAATATAATTCGGTCTCTTCCAAACCTTCTTTTTTTGCTAATTCAAAAAAGTAATCGTATCTCATATTATTTCAATTCTCCTCCTCGTCCTCCGACCAATATTTCTTTTAAGCGGATTGTTGGTTGTCCAACATTGACTCTAATTGAGCCACTGGACGCACCACACATTCCTTGGCCTAATTCTAAATCGTTTCCGACCATATCGATTTGTTTTAATATCTCATTTCCTTTGCCAATCAAAGTAGCGCCTTTCACTGGTTCACAAATCTTTCCGTCGCGAATGATATAGGCTTCAGAGCATCCGAAGTTGAATTCACCAGTTGATGGGTTGACTGACCCGCCTTTGAAAGCAACAGCATATAAACCTAATTTGGTTGCTGCAATAATTTCTTCTTTTGTCGATTTGCCGTTGGCGATATAAGTATTGGACATTCTTGAAGTTGGGCAGTAGCGGTAATTTTGTCTTCGGCTTGATCCGTTGCCATCTTCATTCATCCTGCGTCCATTGAAATCATCGATCATATATTTAGTTAATATGCCATCTTTAATCAAAACGCGTTTTTCTCCGAGATTGCCTTCGTCATCAATATCGAGAGAACCCCATGCGTGAGGAATAGTGGAATCATCGACAGCCGTGACAATATCAGATGCAATTTTTTCACCTTTTTTGCCAGTGAAACAAGACAGACCTCTAGCAACTGAATCGGCTTCAAGCGGGTGGCCACAAGCTTCATGGAATAAGACGCCGCCCCAACCATTACCGATAACAACGCTCATTTTGCCAGACGGGCACTCTTTAGCTTCAAGCATGAGCAAAGCGGTATCCATAGCTTTATTAGCCCACTGTTTGATTTTTTCTTCGCTGAAGAATTCAATCCCTTCTTGACATCCTGGGCCTTCAAAAGCCGTTTCATATCCACCTTCTTTTGCGGCAATGACCATAAAACTCATACGTCCAAATTCTTGGATGCGGTTAAAATATTTGCCCTTAGAATTAAAAACTGTCACATTCGTCCTTACATTGGCAAAACCGCCGATGTATCGAACGATTCTTGGGTCGTTGCGATTTGCAATTCCGTTTGTTCCTAATTTGATTAAACGAATTTTTTCTTCTCGTGGAATATTGTTGTATGATTTATCAATAGTGTTACGGTTTTTATAACGAATTTTTGATAGTGCATCTACGCTCATCACTCTTTCACCATTAAACGATTTATTGAGACTACTAGCTAACTTCAATAAACCATTTTTCGTTAAGTCGTTGGTGTGTCCGTAGATACATCTATTTTCTTTAAGTATTCTTAATCCAGCACCATTGAGATATTTTGAACTCGATGTTTCGACTTGATTATTTTCGACTGAGACAGAATAAAAATCGCTGTGCTCTTCATATATCTCGGCGTAGTCGGCGCCTGTTTCTAATAAAACATTCAATACTTCAATAGCTGTTTTCTTTGAAATCATTGTGTATGCCTCCTTTGTTGAATGCTAAATATGATAGCACATAATTAACTTCTTAAAAAGTTAAATGGCTTAAATATTTTTAAATTCAAATGTTAATTTATTGTTTTCAATGTTTAATACTAAATAGCTGCCTTCATCACCGTCGCGCGGAAGGGTTAATGATCCAGGGTTAAACACATAGTAAGAGTCGGTTTTATAACTCAATTTTTTATGCGTGTGTCCAAAGACAAAAATACTATATCCTCTCTCGACAAAAGTGTTGATTTCTTCAAGGGTGAATGGATAGTGTTTCACCACAATTTTACCTATTGGTGTATATTCACTAACAAAAGCGGTATACGGGAAATAGTCGCAGTTGCCTTTCACACTTATGAAAGGATAAATCTCATTAGCAGATAGGCAAGAATCACCAGCGTGCAAATATAAGTCAGCTTTTTCAGTGCGCAGGACTTCTTGTATTTTTGTTAAGTCGCGATGAGTATCAGAAACAATAACGATTTTCATATTACTTTATTAGTGTATGTGATTTTAGATAATAACAAAATAATATTTTTGTTGTTATAGGTTTAAATGGTGTGGTAACATTTATGAGCAACTTACTTTGAACCAATTGATGTTCAAGGCGGAAGGAGAAAAAAATGAAAAAGGACATTCACCCAAAATATCACAAGTGTAAAGTTACTTGTGTCTCATGTGGCGCGACATTCGAAACTGGTTCAACTCTTCCAGAAATTCGTGTTGACACATGCTCAAATTGCCACCCGTTCTACACTGGCAAGCAAAGATATGTTCAAGCCGATGGTCGTATCGACCGCTTCAATAAGAAATACGGTTTAAACAAAGAAGAAAAGAAATAAAACTAGCGATTCGCTAGTTTCTTTTTATTCATTCGTTATTTAAAATGAAATAGGGTATCAATTATGAAGAAAAGATTTTATATTACGACGCCGATTTACTATCCTAGCGCCAAACCACATTTAGGCAACGCCTATTGTACTGTTTTATGTGACATTTTTGCCCGTTATAAAAGATTAAGAGGTTTCGACTGCTTCTTTTTAACAGGGACAGATGAACACGGCATGAAAATTGAAAAGAACGCTAAAGCAGTGGGCAAAGATCCGCAAACTTTTGTCGACGAGATTGTTTCTATTTTTAAAAAATTGTGGGAATTATTAGAAATTAGCAATGATGATTATATTCGCACAACTGAAAAAAGACACACTGATGTTGTGCAAAAAGTTTTTTCAAAATTATTAGAAAAAGGCGATATCTATCTAGGTGAATATGAAGGCTGGTATTGCAAGGAGTGTGAAGCATTCTGGACCGAGACACAAGTCGGCAAAGAACATTTGTGTCCTGATTGCCATCGCCCGGTTGAAACCGCAAAAGAAGAAGCTTATTTTTACAAAGCCTCAAAACATGTCGACGAGATTTTAAAACTCTATAATGATAACCCTAAATTTTTAACACCTGAATCAAGAAAAAATGAAATGATTAATACTTTCATTAAACCTGGTTTAGGAGATTTATGCGTTTCGCGTACTTCATTCTCGTGGGGCGTGCCAGTTAGAGAAAGAGCAGGACATGTTGTTTATGTGTGGCTCGACGCACTCACTAACTATATTTCAGCTCTCGGATATGGCAGCGATAACGATTCATTATTTAAGAAATACTGGGAAGATGAAGAGTGTGAAATCATTCATGTTCTTGGTGCTGATATTACTCGTTTCCACGCCATTTATTGGCCAATGTTTCTAAAGTCTTTGAACTTGCGTATGCCTGATCGAGAATTTGTCCATGGCCTGTTGATGATGAAAGATGAAAAAATGTCTAAATCTAAAGGTAACATCATCAATCCTTTTCCACTCGTTGAAAGATATGGGGTTGATTCCATCCGTTATTACTTAGCTCGCGAAATTAATTTTGGTAGCGATGGTAGTTTCACACCGCAACAATTCGTCGAGCGCATTAATGCCGATTTAGTCAATAGCTATGGCAACTTATTAAATCGAACACTTGGAATGATTAATAAATATTTTGATGGAGTGGTGCCACTCTATCAAAGTGATGCAACTCCATTTGATAAACCGCTGGAAGATTTTGCTCTTTCAACTATTAAAATGTATGAATCTTTATTTGATGATTTGAAGATTACTGATGCTCTCGCCTGCGTCAACGAACTTGTCAATCGTGGCAATAAATACATCGATGAAACAATGCCGTGGGTGTTAGCCAAAGATGAATCTAAAAAAGATCAACTCGCTTCAGTTATGAATCATTTAGTCAATGTGATTTACATCGCCTCGATGCTCTATAAGCCAGTTTTAACACATGCTTCCGACGAAGCTTTTAACCAGCTCAATGTCAGTGAAGATTTAAGAACTTACAATAAAATTTACGAATTTGGTTGTGTCGGCGGTCAAAAAATTAATAAAGGACAACCGCTATTCCCGCGTTTAGATGCTGAAGAAGAAATTAAGCAAATCCAAATTATGATGAGTGAAAATCATTAATTTTGCTCAAAAAACAATAAAATTGCATTAAAAATATTGCAAAACTGACACATTTTAAGCGATATGAAGAAAAATAATATTATCGGTGTTTGCTCTGATTTAACTAGTGAAGGGCTAGGAGTTATTAAACTTTTTAATCAAACTATTTTTGTTCCTTCTATTTTAATTGGAGAGAAAGCCGAAATTGAAATCTTATACCGCGGCAAAGGTGTTGCTTATGGCAAAATTGTTCGCTTAATCGAAAAATCACAAGATCGTATAAATCCAATGTGTCCTATTTCTTCCGCTTGCGGTGGGTGTTGTTTTCAAAACGCCACTTACGAATACGAATTAAGGTTTAAAAAACACAAAGTTGAAGAAGCATTAAGGAAAATTGGTCATATCGATTTTCCTGTTTCAAATGTTATCGGCGCTGCTAATATTCACAATTATCGAAATAAAATCCAAGTTCCTTTTGCACAAGAAGGCAAAAAGATTATCTATGGATTTTATAAAGCTAACACACACCGCATTATCCCAGTTGATAACTGCAATATCGAGGATGAACGAGCCTCATCAATCTTAAAGACCGTTCAGTATTTAATGGAAAGCATGAACATTTCCGCTTATAACGAAGATAACAGAAGTGGTATTATCCGCCATATCTTGATACGAACATCTTACCATTATGATGAAATCATGGTGGTTCTAGTATGTAATCAAGAGACATTTCCTTCTCGAAATAACTTTGTCAAAGAATTAGTTCATAGACATCCAAACATTAAAACCATTATCCAAAACACAAATAAAAGAGATACCAATGTCATATTAGGAGAACAAGAAAAAGTTCTTTATGGTCCGGGGTTCATCAGAGATGAGATTTTGGGTGTTACATTCAATATATCATCTAAGTCGTTCTTTCAAGTTCATCCAAGCCAGACAGAAGTTCTTTATTCTAAAGCTTTTGAATTGGCACAGCTTTCAAAAGAAGACGAAGTGCTTGATGCCTATGCCGGCGTTGGCAGCAT
>CASEYK010000025.1 GCA_949292105.1 uncultured bacterium | reverse complement strand
CCACCTGATTTTTTTCTTAGTTCACGCAAATCAAGTCTTAAACGGCAGCACATGCTGCGAACATCGCTTGGTTCCATATCCGAATTAATATAATTTGAGAAGTATGGAGTGCCGTATTTTGCTGTCATTTCAAAGAGCAATTTATTGTTTTCGGTTTCAGACCAATCAAAATCGCGAGTGATGGAATAAGTAGGAATAGGATATTGGAATCCGCGTCCATTGGCATCGCCTTCAATCATAATTTCGATAAAAGCGCGGTTGACCATCGCCATTTCTTCAACACAATCTTTGTATTTAAAGTCTTGTTCTTTTCCACCGACAATAGCGTTTAATTCTGCCATATCATTTGGGACAGTCCAGTCGAGAGTGATATTGGTAAATGGTGCTTGTGTACCCCATCTCGATGGTGTATTCACACCATAGATGAAGGATTGAATGCACTGTTTAACTTCTTTGTATGTCAAATGATCTTTTTTGACGAAAGGCGCTAAATATGTGTCAAAAGAAGAGAAAGCTTGCGCGCCTGCCCATTCGTTTTGCATAATGCCTAGGAAGTTGACCATTTGATTGCATAAAGTTGAGAGGTGAGAAGCAGGCGAAGAAGTAATTTTACCAACGACACCGCCTAAACCTTCTTTAATTAATTGTTTTAAACTCCAACCTGCGCAGTAACCTGTCAGCATACTTAAATCATGAATATGTAAATCAGCGTTGCGGTGAGCGTTAGCAATTTCAGGATCATAGACTTCACTGAGCCAATAATTTGCTGTGACCGCACCAGAGTTAGATAAAATCAAGCCACCGACTGAGTAAGTAACAGTCGAATTTTCTTTGACGCGCCAGTCATTAACTTTTAAGTAGTTATCAACTGTTTTCTTATAATCGAGTTCGGTCGAACGCATTTCGCGAAGATTTTCGTGCTGCTTACGATAAACCATATACGATTTGGCAACATCAATATATCCAGTCTCGATCAAAACATTTTCGACTGAATCTTGAATCTCTTCAACGCTGATGACATCATCGACAACTTTTTGATTGAAATCGGAAGTGACTTTCAGCGCTAATTTGGAAATCATTTCATCGGTGTACGCTTTATGCTCAGCGATAAAGGCTCTCCTAATGGCGTTTTCAATTTTTCCGAGTTCAAATGGAACGATGTTTCCGCTTCTTTTTTTAACTTCTAACATATTATTTATGCCCCCTGCTGTGTTAGTGTTATTTGTGATAAAACAAGTCATGTTTCGTAGAAAAAAATAAATAATTCTATTGAAACTTTTCTATATCATATATAAGCAATATAGTGTTGTAAACTATAACGCTCCGATTTTTTGTCATTGTCAAAATAACATCAAAAATGATTTGTTTTGCTTTTGTTTGTGCATCCGTTGATAGACAAAGGATTTCACTAAAATAAAAGGTTTTTGCAAGGTTTTTTGCTGAAAAAAAACGCTTGCATTTCAAGCGTAAAATGATAATGACAATATTTGTTATATTCGTTCATGCGCTAGTGTATAATTTAATGAGGTGATAAAAAATGATTAAGATTTACACATCCCCTTCATGTAGCTCCTGCCGCAAAGTAAAAAAGTGGTTCGACGAACAAAAAATTCCTTATGTAGAAAAAAATATTTTTGTCGCGACTCTTAACGAAAAAGAGTTAACAGAAATTCTTGCTAAGACCGAAAACGGGACTGATGATATTATTTCAACGCGCAGTAAAATTGTTAAAGAAAACGGACTAGATCTCGATAATATGACAATTAAAGAACTTATCGCTTTTATTCGCGAGAATCCTTCCGTGTTGAAAAGGCCAATTATGATTGATGATCGAAAACTTCAAGTCGGATATAATCCTGATGATATTCGCGTTTTTATTCCAAGGGCTCAGCGCATCGCACAGTGGGAGTGTCAAGCTGGACGATGCCCAAAATATGAAGAATGCGAACACATTAAAGATATGGGTTCGGATGAGAGACCAAAGAAAAAATCATAAAATAAAAGAGGTATAACCTCTTTTTTATTAATTTCAATCATTAGAAATTTTATTCATGAAACGATGATATTTTGTTTGATAGTCTGAAGAGAGATGAAAATTAAATTGTTTCGATAACTGTTCAATTTTTTCTTTAGCAATTTTCAAATTGCTCGCTTCAATCTCGATATTATAGTCTTTTTCATCATTAAATGTGTTTGCATCAATCGCGATGAGAACATCATCTTCTTTTATCTCGAGGCGTTTGGTTCTCAATTTTCCAATCTCGTGGTATTTATGAATCATTTGCCCGTACGATTTAATTTCATTTTCAACTTCGCCATGCGGAAAGATATTTTTTTGCACAAGATCGTTATATTGTTTTCCGGAAAGAACTTGATTTATTTCCATCGCCGTATTTTCATCAAGACCCTTTTTAAGAGTAAATGTCGGTGTGTTGTTGATAAGTCGCAAGCGGAGAACTGAATGAGAGTGATAAAGCGTAAAATCGCTAGTGTCGTAATAAATGTTTAAAATATTCAAGAAAGGCAAATAAGGTGCTTTTCTTAAATAAGATGAACATAGTTCATAATATTTATCTTCATCGAGCATTGCTCGAACTTCAATTTCTTTGTTTTTACTCATAATATTCACCCCCTATTTATATTTATGATATAATCTTTCTAAGAATTTATGAAGATTGCGATTTTTGAAAAAGAGAATTCACAAGACTATGAATTAAGAAATAAAATAACCTCTCTTGCTCAAGAGCACAGCATTATTTTTGACGAATCAAAACCAGATGTCGTTTTTTTCATCGGCGGAGACGGGACATTTTTAAGAGCGGTTCAACATTATTTAGACCAGCTTGATCGCGTTATCTTTGTCGGAATTAATCGAGGAAAATTAGGCTTTTTTTATGATTACGATCCTTCATCTGTTGAAGAATTATTTTCTCAACTCGTCGAAAAAAAATTATCGCTTCACGAGTTTAGCCTTTTAAAAGGCGAATTTATTGATGAAGAGAAAGAGAAAAAAATTTATGCGGTGAATGAGATTCGTATTGAGAATCCGTTTCACACTCTTATCAGCGATGTACTTATCGATGGAGAATTGCTCGAAACATTTCGCGGAAATGGTTTGCTCGTTTCATCTAGTTTGGGCAGCACGGCGTATAACAAATCTCTTGGGGGCGCTATTGTCCATCATTCGCTCTCTTGCCTTCAATTTAAAGAAATTGCGCCGATTCAAAATCGCGAATTACATTCGCTTGGCAATTCGCTCATTCTTCCTTCTTCCAGCCGCATTGTGTTTCGCGGTCACTTGAGCAATGTCGTGATTGGATATGATCATTTAATTTGCCAAAGCAAGAATTTAAAGGAAATTGCTATTTCTTTAAGTTCCAAAAAAGTGCGTGTTTATTATTCGCCTAGTCATACATATTTAAGCACAGTGAGAAAAGGATTTATTGAGTAATATGGCAGATTTTAAAAGTATTTTAAATGATTTTTTAGCAAATAATGGTATTTGGATTGCTGTCGGTGTATGTGCTTTGATTCTCGTCGTTATTATTTGCTATTTTATTTTTACAGCGCGTAAAGGCGGTAAAAAATCGAAAATTATTGTCGATGAATGGTATGCTGCTATCGGCGGCAAAGACAACTTGGTTGAAGCGACGCAAAAAGGTTCCAGACTTATCTTGGTTTTAAAAAATTATTCAAATATCGATAAAGATGCTTTGCGAAATCTTGGGGTCATCAATTTTATTCAAGGTAGCCAAAAAATAACTCTCGTTCTTAAAGATAGCGCTGATGATATTGCTAAAACATTACTCTCTGATGAGTAGCGGCTTAAGATCTTTTATTAGTTCTTCGATCGGAAGTCCAACAATATTGGTATATGAGCCTTTAAAGCTTTCAACAATCGGATAATTTTTATCGCTTTCTTGAATCCCGTAAGAACCAGCCTTATCAAAAGGCTTTTTTTCTTCGATATAACGATTAATCAGTTGTTCTGAAAGAGGATAGAATTTAACTTCTGAAATCACAGTTTTGACAATTTCTGTTTCACCTTTCAAGATGCAATACCCAGTTACAACTTGATGCGTTTGATTTGATAACATACTTAAAATGCGAAAAGCATCATTTCGATCAGTTGGCTTGTGGATGATTTCTCCGTTAAACACAACGATTGTATCAGCTCCAATTATTAAATCATGAGGATAGAGTTTTTGTCCCTCTTTCGCTTTGCGTTTCGCTAAGTCTTTTACACACTCTAAATAAGGTAAACAATAAGAAAGATTTTCATCAATATTTGTGTTTACACAAATAAAATTATCAATAATCTGTTTCAAAAGCTCCTTGCGGCGCGGTGAATTAGAAGCGAGCACAACCATAATTATTTTTCATTTTTTGACATGATGACTGGAATGACCATCGGGCGACGATGCGTTTGTTTATATAAATAATCCGAAGCGACATTTTTCATCACTGTTTTTAATTCAGCAAAGTTCGTTTTGCCTTCTAAGAGGTGACGGATGTTGTTTTCGACTAGTTCGCGGCATTTATTGAGTTGCTCAACGCTGCTTTGATAAACGAGACCTTTGGTGTAAAAGATAGGTGGGACGAGCAACTCATTTGTTTTTGAGTCGATAGCAATCGCGATTGTCAGCATTCCTTCTTCCGTCAGTATTTTACGATCGTTAATGACAGTCTCCGCTAAACCATTGATATCCTTACCATCGATATAAGTGCTACCGTGTTCGACAGGATAAGAGCGAGACACTTTGTGTTTATTTAAGATGAGGCTATCACCGTTATCCATAATAAAACAATTTTCTTTCGCGACTCCAACTGTTGCGGCAATTTCTGCATGTATTCTTAACATGCGATACTCACCGTGCATCGGCATAAAATATTTAGGTTTAAAGATTTTTAAGACAAGTCTTAATTCTTGCTTTCCTGGGTGGCCAGAAGAGTGGATATCGCTCAAAATAGAGTTGGTGATGACTTCCGCTCCACATCGCGTCAAAGTGTTAACTACTCTGTCGATTAAAATGCCATTGCCAGGAATAGCAGAACTTGAGAAGACAACAGTGTCGCCTGGAACAATTTTCACATCTTTGTGTTCGCCTGTTGCAATGCGCGAAAGAGCTGCCATTGGTTCACCTTGTGAACCAGTGCAGAGAACGAGCAGTTCATTGAGTTTATAGAGTTTCATTTCTTCGGGCTGAATAATTGAATCGTCGGGGATTTTGATGTAACCAAAACCACGCGATAATTCAACTGTTTTTTCCATTGACCGCCCTAAAATAATAATTTTTCGTTTGTGTCGAACTGCCACCTCACAAATTTGTTGAATTCTTGAGATATTGCTCGAGAATGTGGATACGATTAATCTTCCTGGAGCGATATCAAAAATTTCTTCAATAGAATCTAAGACATTTTTTTCGCTTGGAGTGAAGCCTTCGTTTTCTGAATTAGTTGAATCGCTCAAGAGCAAATCGATACCTTCTGAGCCGAGTTTAGCCATTTTATTTAAATCGATATCAGGGCCAATCGGCGTCAAATCGACTTTGAAGTCGCCGGTGGAAACAATTCTTCCTTGAGGAGTATCGAGGACAACGCCGAAAGAATCGGGAATAGAGTGAGTGACACGGAAAAATGAAATTGTAAAATCATCGACATTAAAAACTGAATCATCGCTATATTCGACGATATTGACTCTTTGCGACATACGATATTCATCGAGGCGGTTTTTAATCATTGCAGCCGCTAGGCGAGGAGCATATATAACAGGAATATTAACTGATTGAATCAGAAAAGGAATACCGCCGATATGATCTTCGTGGCCATGAGTAATGACTAGGGCGCGAATTTTATTTCGATTGTTTTTTAAGTGCGTATAATCTGGAACGATATAATCGATACCTGGTAGTTCCATTCCAGGAAAGCGAACTCCAGCATCGATGATAACAATGCTTGATTCCGTCTCAAAACAATACATGTTTTTACCGACTTCACCTAAGCCTCCAAGAGCATAAATGGTTACAGGGGAAGAACTGGACTTTCTCATTGTGACCTCCTCGATTGATGTGTTAAAAGATTATTCTATGTAGTAAATCACACTTGTTATTATAACAAAATATTTATTGATTGGTATAAAAAGAAATTATGGAATGATGACTTCATCTTTTTTTGGCTGCGTCGGATTTTGTTTATCAATGCGGTCATAGAAAAGAATGCCGTCGAGATGATCGTATTCATGCTGTAAGACAATAGCATCATATCCGCTTGCGTTGATGATAATATTTTGCTTACTAAAATGATCATATGCTTTAAGCTGAATTGAATAGTGGCGGTGCGCCAACCCCTCATGATTAGTGTCGACTGATAAGCATCCTTCCCCGTTTGCTAAAGCGGCAAGTTTTACAGATTGACCAACAATTTTAGGGTTGACCAATTGATAGATGACATATTCGTTTTCATTTTTGGGATAATAGATGACAAACATTCTTTTTGATATCCCTAACTGAGGAGCAGCTAAACCAACTCCAGCGCGTATATGGTGTTTTTCAGCATATTTTTCATCCTGCGATTTTTTAAGATAAAAAAGCATGAAATCCAATGTCTCTTCATCTTCTTTAGTAAGCGGGAGTTCCACTGGTTCGCTTTTCTTTCGCAATTTTGGGTTGTTATCTTTAATAATTTTATATTTCATATAAATGACTATACCACAATCTTTTCTTTCTGCAAAGCGAAGTAGTAATATAATATTAAAGCATGGATGAGGAAATATTCAATTTAACATACCGATTAAAAAAATATTTGCACAAATCGCGAATCTATAAAAAAATGGTTCACTACGAAAACAAAATGAAGGTTAATAAAACAGTTATCGATTTAGCCGCTAAAAAGGACCAACTTGTTTTGACTTATAATCGCATAGTTGAAAAGTACGGCGCAGAGAGCGATGAAGAAAAAAGAGTTCGCCATGAACTATTTGAAGTTAAAAAGCAACTCGACTCGCATCCGCTTGTCGTTTGCTACATGCGTTATTACAAAATGTATCGAGAATTGTTAGAAAAAATTAATTTAACGATTTTCAAGGAGTTAAATACGCATTTATGCACATAGATAAAACTTGTCGTATCATCGCTGGAAAGTATCGACACCGCCAAATTCAAATTCCAGATAAAATAGAGACAAGACCGAGCAAAGATCGAGTGCGCGAAGCTTTGTTTTCAATGATTGAACCTTTAGCAAATAAAACTTTTCTTGACTTATTTGCTGGCAGTGGGGCAGTTGGTATTGAAGCGCTCTCTCGGGGAGCTTCTTTAGCGGTTTTTGCTGATAATTTTCATCCAGCCTGCGAATGCGTGCGCGCAAACTTAAAATTATTGAATGTTGATCAGCAAAACTTCATGTTGTTATCCGCTGATGCTTCTATTGCCCTTGAACAACTCTCTGCTATTAAAACACATTTTGATTATGTGTTTTTAGACCCGCCTTACAAATATGATGAACAAGATTTCATTTATCTTTTTGAATTGATGGAGAATTATCAAATATTGAATAAACACGCTGTCATTATTGTCGAAACAAACCAACTTTTATCGGCTAAAATATCGCATTTTCAGCGTTTTAAAGAAAAAAAATATTCGCAAACATATCTTCTTTTGTATCGAAGAGAATAGTTTACATACAAAATAAAAAATTAGATTATTTCAAAATTTTATATATTTGGATATTGTGCTAATATAAGCGTAGATGAATTGTTGTCATCGAAGGAGAAAGTTATGAAAAATATTAAATGGGATTTACTCCTCAATGCTCTTCTAGCGGTTATTGGTGTATCTCTTCTCAGCAGTAGCGTTACTTATATCAGCTACTTTTTCTATTATGCAGTTGACGATTTGACTAGTGTCATTGGTCCTAAATTGATGAGCACATATTTCTTAGTCGGTTTTTCTGTTCTCGCCGCTTTAATTGTCTTTGTTTTACGCGCTCTTTTGCGAAAAAAAAGATTAACAATTGCTAGCGTTGTTTTGAACCTTGTTGTCGCATTGCTCCTCTTAATTATGTCATTTGTCTGCCTTGGGCTGGCTGTGTCAATTGAAACATTTGTCCTCTTTTTTGTTTTCTTGGTCCCAATTTTAGCAATCGATTTACCTGATTTTTGGCTACCGCTGTTGAAGCGTACAAATAAATCAGTGGAACCAGTAGAGCAGCCACTAGAAGTTGAAGAACAAGAAATGAATAATTCAGACAGCGAGGAAAAATAACGGTGAAAATTGCTATTTATCCAGGCAGCTTTGACCCGATTACTAATGGTCATCTCGATATCTTAGAACGCTCTTTAAAGGTTTTTGACAAGGTCATTATTCTTTTAGCTCACAACCCGAATAAGAAAGGCCGCTTCAGCGTTGAAGAACGATTAGAAATGATTAAAGAATCAGTTCAAAAATATCCAAATGTTGAAGTGGCGTGGACTGATGGATTAAGTGTGGATTACGCCAAAAGCGTTGGCGCTACACATCTGATTCGTGGTTTGCGCGCTGTTAGCGATTTCGAATATGAGTTTCAACTCAATAGTGCTAATCGCTTTGCAAATAGCGATATTGATATGGTCTTTTTTATGGCGAGCGGAAAGAATAGTTTCATCACTTCTTCGACAATTGTTGAACTATTTGATGGTGGGGTTGATGTTTCTTCTTTGGTCCCGCACTGCGTGATCGAAAAACTAAAAAAAGACAGCCGATAGGCCATCTTTTTAAAAAATAGACATCAAATTATTTATTCATTAAGCATAATGATGGACGCCATACGCCCATCATTTTTTTCTTGAACATGAGCGCTGAAACAGTTTGGCTCATCGGTTGTATCGATTAAGCAACTAGTGATATTTGTCATTGGGACACCAGCATCAACTAAATCGATAATGTTGGAAAAGGGCATATCAAACAAAGCATCATCTTCACCGTTGAAGCGCAGAGCCTTTTCGGCGTGACTAGCTATTATTTTTTCTTTTTCTATTTCGTTAACATGAAATGAGAAAAATTGTCGGCATGGTCCGATGTGACAGTAAATGTCAGAACCAGCAAGTTGATATTTTATCTTTATTAAGTTGATAAATTTATTTGCGATATGCTTTAAAGTGCCTTCATAACCAGCATGGACGATTCCGACTAAGTGAACGCTAGGAACATAGATAAAAACAGGGACGCAATCGGCGTGAAAAATACCAATTGCTAATCCTTTTTCTAAAGTATATAAAGCATCGGCATCTACGCCGCTTTCAAAATCAAGACTTCCTTTACCAATATCGCGACTAGTTACTTCAGCAATCTTGTCGGAATGAGTTTGATGAGTGAAAATTAGGCGATTGTTATCGATTCCTAGATATGAGGATACTTTGCCCCTTCTTAGCCTTACTAATTGAGGATCGGATGAAACATGATATGCCATATTTCCGATATCTTTTGTCGTTGTGATTGCACTTATGTCTGGAAATATATCCCATTTAATATATTTGCTCATCGTTTTTCCTCTCTAAATAAAAACCGTCATAAGACGGTTGTTTAATTGTTGGATGTGAATTATCCTTGATAATCTTTGGCAAAGATGCCTTCGTGGTTCCAAGCATCGCAAAGGGTGCGAGCTTTGGCTTGAGGAGAAGTAGTACTTCCGCCTCCTTGAGCAGTACCATCGAAAGCAAATAGCACTTCGCTAACACCATATTCATTGCGGTATTCAATATCGGAGAAATCAACTAAGAAAGTAGTTGGTGAAGAGAATGTATCTTCGCTTTCCATCTTGGTAACTTCTGTAGCATAGTTGCTGGTTGGACCGCCATTATTTATATAGTAATAACTCTCTTGGATTGTGCCAGCTGTTGTCTCAAAAACAGTATCGTAATTCCCATAGAAATATTTTTGGAATAGATTTGCATCGTTGTCGTCTGTATCGATGGTGTCAATAAAAATAGTGTAGAGTTTGAATGAGCCACCGTCGGTGATATTATAGCCATTCTTATTCCAGTTATCTTGTAGATAGTCAAATCCATAATAACAACTTTCGCATGAAGCGCAGTCTTCTTGAACAAAAGCAACAAAGAATTTTTCTCCATAACGATTAACTTGGTCTGCTGTAGCAACGCCATTTGATTGATCGACTAAATATTCAAACAATCCATCTGCTTCGCTTGTTTGATCTTGTGCACCATTCAACTTTAAACGAAAGTTTTTATAATAAGCGACTCCTTCGCTACCAGAATCAAACCAAGACTCAACCCATTTGACAGTTGGTTGAATTGAAAAGACGATAGCAAAAATGCCGCCAACAATGAGTAGTGGCTGAACCCATGCAGTATCGCGAATCCAACGCCCAATTTTTGCGAAGAATCCACCGATTGCTCTTAATACTTTCATTACTGTTTCCCTCCTATATTTACATATAGCGCTATAATTCTAGCATTTACATATAATCATTTCAATAAGAATTATTGATGAAATTTGCGACCGTTTTTACACATATTGCTATTGCAAAAGTTGGTGGCAATGTTAAAATACTTTCGCTAGTATTTTTATGAAGAAAACACAAAAAATCAAGAAAAAAGTTAACGACTTTCTATATGACCATTTACTATTAAGAGAAGTTTTAAGCGGAACAAAGACACTGTTCTTATCTATCTTAGCTGCTATCATTTTTGCTGTTGGTTTTACTTGTTTTGTTACTCCACCCGATGACAGCGGTCTCACAATTGTAACTGGAGGCGTAAGTGGTCTCGCTCAAAATATATTTCTTTTCTTACAAATATGTGGGTTAAAAAATATCAATATTTATGACGCTCAATCTATTTTTTACACAGTCATCAATATCCCAATTACTATTTTTGCTTACATTTTCATCGGCAAAAAATTTGCTATTTATTCAGTTATCAATGTCGTCACTTCATCAATTTTTATCTCTTTAATTCCAAAATGGGGTATTTCGACAACAATTGCCACCTCTGCGTTTATTCAAGACGAAACTCTTGTTCGCGTGTTGTTTGCTGGTATGTGTACAGGTGTGTCAAGTGCGATTGCTTTTGCTGGCGACTTTTCTTGCGGCGGAATTGATATCTTTACTTACTATTTCGCTCTTAAGAAATCGACATCAGTCGGCAAATATGCCGTTTTATTCAACGGTGTGATTGTTACTTTACACGGCGTGCTTTTATTTGCGAGTGTTCCTTCACAATGGGAACAGCCAATCGTGGCTACTTTATTCTCCGCAGTATATCTATTTATCGTTAGTCTAATCATTGATTCAATCAATGTGCGCAACAAAAAGGTTCAATTGCAAATCATTTCGAGCAGCGTATATATGTCTGATATTTTGATCGCCTATTTTCCACATGGCGCAACTTTGATTAAAGGCAAAGGTGCCTATTCCGGAGAGGAAAGAAATATCATTACGATGGTTGTTTCGTCGAGCGAAGTGAAAATGGTTGTCCGCGTCGCAAAAAAGGTTGATACTCACGCTTTTATTGCTGTCACACCTCTTATTCAAGTTTTTGGCAATTTCTTCATTAAACCTGTTGAATAATAAAAAAATGCTACTGTGTAGCATCAGAATAATGGCAGAGGAAAGGGGATTTGAACCCCTGCGAGACTTGCATCTCCTAGCAGTTTTCGAAACTGCCCCCTTCGGCCGCTTGGGTATTCCTCTATTTGCCATTGTATTATAACACAAACCAAATATTTGTTATCATTTTTTCTTATTTTGCTCATTTAATTGACTTTTTAAGTTAATTACCGATAGCGAAATAAGAATTTTTTTCATATAATAAGTGCTATGATATACGCTTGGAATTTTAAAGACCCAACCTTTTTGAGTTTATTCATTCTTACCATTGTCATCGCTTTACTCTTCATCTTTTTTATCGTTTCCCTCGGCGTTATCAACTCGGTCGACAAAAAATACCGCAATAAGATTAAACAAGAGAGCAATACAACTCGCATTTTTATTATTGATGTCAAAAAAAATCTTGTCACTTATTTTAATCGAAGCGATTTAAGAACAAAAAGGACGATGGATTTTGCAACCTTCTATGCCCGTTTTCATCCAAACGATATCGAAAAAGTAAAAAACTGGATTTTTTCAATTTGTGTCGACTACAAAAGCGTTGAACAATATTTGGAAGCTGATGTTGTTATTCATCGTGGAAAATCATCATATTTTTCTTTGCTTAAGTTTTTGCATTATGATTCTTCCATTGGTCTAATTCATCTTGAAAGTCATATTCTCCGCTACATCACGCCGACTAACATGACGAGCAAACTCAATGGAAAAAAACATGCGATTGGGGTCGTTAAGAGAAGCGTGATGACCAATCAAATCAATACGATGAAATCGATTAACGGCTATACATTTTGTATTCGTTTCTTTTATATGAAGCAAAAAGCTTTGACGAATGAAAAAATTGAACGATATATGGCGATGACTCTCAAAAACGAGATATACCCATATGCGAGCATTAATAGACGCCCTCGCCAAATTATTGAGTCGACTGATAATGAATTGTTTTTATGCGATTTGCATATTACTAATAATGATGATGCCATGCAACTCGCTAATTCCATCGCCCATTCGCTCAATAAAGCGATTAAAGTCAATGGTTTTCAAGGAACAATCGATTTTTCCATCGGCGTCATTCAAAATTTTGCTTTTTATCACGATTTTGATGAAATCATTTTCCATGCTCAAGAAACTTGTATCTCGGCACACCAAAACGATAAGTCAGTTGCTCTTTATCAGAAGACGATTTCCAGTGAGCAAGACTTTTCTAAATATGAAGATGAAATTAATGCTTTGTTAAAACAAGGATCTATTCGATATTTATATCGACCAATTGTTAACGCTAAAAGAAAGAAAATACTCGGTTATTTTGTTTATGTTAAAGCATACGATTCTTCATTTGCCTCTTTTAACGAAATTGCTCGCTATGCTTCAAGAATTGGAAAAAATAGAGAAATTTTTGCTCGCGTTAGCAAAATGATTATTCCTAAATTCGCTAATGAAAAACCCGATGCTAATTGCCGATTATTTTTTCCTGTTGGCATGATGGATATTGATAACCTTATTGATATCGTTCCACAAATGAACGCTTTCAAGGATACTAAATTGGTAGTGGTCTTTGATGAGCAAGAAGTAAACGAAAACGCTTTGCGAGTTGATTTATTCAACGAAAAAATGCAAAGTTTACACAAGCTTGATTTTGAATTGGCTCTACTGATGAAAGATAAAAATTTGCTCCTCGATCCTTCTATTTATACTAATTTTGATTTCTTTGTCGCTGGTTCATCTATGACTGGTGAAATTAAAAAGAATAGCCGTATTCGCCTTTCAATTCACACATTAGTTGAGCAGCTTCTTAAATATAAAAAGCCGATTATTGCCACCGATATGGAAGGATGGGCATCAATTGAATTAATTATTAAGTCTGGCATTAATTTAATTTCGAGCGAAACAATTGCGTATTCTAACGATATGCTTTTACCAGTCGATAAGAAAAAAATGGAAAAATTATCACAAATTGATAATAATTTTAATTAAACGAATGAGAAAAGAGGTTCTTTTATGAGCGAGAACAAAATTAAAAATGAATCAATAACAAGACAAGAAGATGATTTTGCTCAGTGGTATACAGATGTGTGCAAAAAAGCTGAATTGATGGATTACTCATCAACTAAAGGCTTTATTGTCTACTTGCCATACGGATATGCTCTATGGGAACAAATTCAGCATTATCTCGATGAAAGGTTCAAGAAGAGCGGTCATGAGAATGTTTATATGCCAATGGTTATTTCCGAATCGCTTTTTAATAAAGAAAAAGAACACATTGAAGGATTTGCACCTGAAACTTTAATTTGTACAATCGGTGGAAACAATAAACTCGAGGATCGACTAATTGTTCGCCCAACTTCTGAAGTTTTATTTTGTGAAACATATTCAAAATTAATCAAGTCTTATCGCGATTTGCCAAAATTATTTAATCAGTGGTGTTCAGTCGTTCGCTGGGAAAAAACCACTAGACCTTTTTTAAGAGGAAGCGAATTTTTGTGGCAAGAAGGTCATACAATGCACGAGAGCGAAGAAGAAGCGAGAACTGAAACTTTAAGAATGCTCGATATTTATGATGATTTAGGTAAAGAATTATTAGCCATTCCTTTTGTTAAAGGAAGAAAGACAGAAAATGAGAAATTTGCTGGAGCATTAGAAACATATACAATTGAAGCGCTGATGCCCGATGGCAAAGCTCTTCAGTCTGGAACTACACATTATTTTGGCACCGGATTTGCTAAAGCGTTTGGTATTGAATATCAAGGCAGAGATGGAAAATTACATAATCCACATCAAACCTCGTGGGGCGTTTCTACTCGCTTAATCGGGGCTTTAATTATGGTGCACGGCGATGATAATGGTTTGGTGCTTCCACCTTATGTTGCTCCAATTCAAGTTGTGGTTATACCTGCTGCGATGAACAAACCTGGCGTTTTGCCAGCTGCTAGAGCTGTTGCTGAAAAATTAAAAGAAGCAGGCATTCGCACGAAAATCGACGATTCTGATAAAACAGCAGGATGGAAATTTAGCGAGTACGAAATGAAAGGCGTTCCTTTAAGATTAGAAATTGGACCACGCGATATCGAAAACGGCGTT
>CASEYK010000024.1 GCA_949292105.1 uncultured bacterium | reverse complement strand
ATAACCGCTAAATCGACCTTTTGATCTTGAAAATATGTGAGAGCAATAAAAGTTTGTACTTCAAAAGATGATAGATTATATTTTGAAAAGAAAGCGTCGTATTTATCGATATAATTCTTTATATCTTCATCTGGAATACTATTATCACCAATTTTAATCATCTCGTTGACATGATCAAAATATGGTGAAGTAAATAAACCGACTTTATAGCCTTGTTTTTGATAAATATGTGATAAAAATGAGGCTGTGCTACCTTTGCCATTCGTACCAGCGATATGAATAGCGGGAACAGCAAAATGAAAAGAAACTTTTTTTAAAAATTTATCGAAGTTATCCCTTTGATAATCGCTTCTTTGATATTTCAAAAACAATTCATCAGCTGAATTTGGCATAACTGTTCCACTCCTTCTATCAATTATTTTTTTCTTTTATTGTTTTAGCAATTTCTCTTGCTACATCGCGGTTTTTAATAGTTTCGCGCTTATCATACATTTTTTTACCTTTAGCAAGAGCAATCTCAACTTTGGCTTTTCCTTTTGAGAAATAAACCTTTGTTGGTACGATTGTATATCCACCTGATTTAATTTTATCTAAAAACCACTCAATCTCTTTTTTATGCATAAGCAAATCACGAGCGCGTAAAGGGTCTTTATTGAAGATATTACCATGATCGTAAGGATTTATGTGCATATTGATGATTTGAGGCACAGTGCCTTTAAAAACAATGTAAGAATCAGCAATTGAACATCCATTAACTCTCAATGATTTAATTTCAGTCCCAGATAAAGCTAATCCGCATTCTAAAAAATCACTCAAAAAATAATTGAATGATGCTTTGCGATTCAAGGCAATGATTTTAATGTGCTTAGTTTCATTTTTCATAGGCTAGATAATAATAACATTATTTTAAATTAGAATATATAAAAAGCATAGCGGTTGCTATGCCTTTTAAAACAATTTAGAATTTATCTTTTTATTTAGATAATCTTTTTTTCTTCTTGTTAGCTAATATAGCAACAAATGCTATCGATAATGCAACACTTGTCGCAATAATAATAGTTGATGCGAAATTATCTAGGACTATTGGCTGTGAATTATTTGAAAGAGTTGTGGTGATTGTTCTACCGATAAAATTTGTGTATCCATATTTATTCACAATATATTCATATCTTTGTAAGAACTGTTGTATATCGGTATAAGCAACAGAAATCACTGCATCTCTTAAAACCGCTTGTTGATCATCGGTCAATGAAGAGAACAACTCGCTCAATTGATTCCATGTCGTACTAGTGACATTAAGAACGGAACATTCGGCAATTAAAACCGAGTTTGCTGTTTGAGCATAACTTCTAGCTTTTTCAACATCACCATCAGTAATTTCAACAAAAATCCTATTCAAATATGTTGTGGCATCGCCAGCAGAAATTCTAAAAAATTTCGCGTTTGAAGATTCAATATCATAAACCCAATATCCATCAACAAGCGTACCTGTAACTTTGGTATCTGCGCTAGTTGAGCCGACAGAAACCACTGGTTCCACATCGCCATGAATAGATATCCTTTTTAAGGGACTAAAATATGGATATGAATTTTCAATATATCCGTTTGTTTTTTGAAGTTGGATGCGAATGCTGTCAGTTTTATTTTCTAACATGACTTGATTAGTTGTAAATGTATATGGGCCGACAGGATGATCTTTATTATTGTCAGCATAACTTACAGATGTTAAAGCAAGTGTGTCTTTATCTAGAAGAGCATCAACTTCAACATAAGTTTTTACGATATTAACAGTCACCGTTGCACGACCAGTAACATTATTATCGGCTGCACAAGTAGCAATAATGTCTGCAGTACCACTAGATTCGGCAGTAACTAATCCAGTGTTCGAATTAACGGAAGCAACGCTAGGATTTGAACTTGACCAAACTACGGTTTTGTTGTATGCTTCAGCAGGCAAAACCGTTGCGGTAGCTTGTACTGTTTCACCAGGCGAATTTAAAGTTGTTTTTTCTAAATTAACTTGTACCTCTGTAGGCATAACAAGTTCAACTGATGAAACGTAATTAATCTTGAGAGTAGAAATTCGAATCTGTTCATAACTAGGAGCATTGGCATAGCTATTTTGAATGACAACCGATCTAGCAGAGTCAAAAACAAACGTCATAGTTTCCGCAGATGTCATCGTCTCATATCCATCGGTAGGCTTCTCTTTTCCATCGTAAGCAACAGCTCCATTTGCATTTGGACTGCCTTGATAAGTTATATCTTGCCCAGAACGGGATGCGCTAGTTGTCACAATTTCAATTGAAGAAATGGTAACATTTTCAATCGTCTCAAAGCGCAAATAATGGCCTTTGTACATTCTTGGACCACTAACATAACTTGAATTAACCGCATTTGTACTGAAACCTTGATTTTGCGTAATAGTAATAAGATTGTCGAGATCCCAAGAGATGTAATTTGGGTCTGCCGTGATAAACTTTCCAGCAGACAAATTCACAGCATCACCAGAAGCGGCTTCAACTTTGCTAGCGCTATGTGCAAAGCCAACACTTACTACCGCACCAAAAGCAAGCGTTGCAGCCAGTAGCGATGCAAATAATTTTTTCTTCATAATAATCCTCCTTTTTATTAGATCATGAAGAATACATAACTATGTATTGAGGTTATTACTTACAAAATCATACCAAAGAGTGAAATGTAAATAACAACATATTTAACACACCAATAAAAACATTAGCCAACGAATTGTATCAAGATGTGTTAGTTAAATATGCGTTCATTATATAAAACAAAACTCAATATGTCCATAACCTTTTTATTGTTACTAAATGAAAGTTTGCATGTGCATTAATTCGTTATTTAATTTAAAAGCGTAGTATAAAAAGAAAAAGGCATGAGCCAGTCATGCCTATTTCTATGAATGTTATTTGACACTTAATTATTGTTCAAATGTCTTGTTTTTTCTTTTAAATATGGCAATCCCCATAATGGTGATACTTATGAAAGCAACAACTATTAAAAGTTCGCGACTATTCTTGCTACTGAATTGTTCAAGCAAACTGTTTGCACCAGTCGTGTTTGTTTCATTGGCAAGTAACATTTCGTATGTATCAACATAAGTTTTGCCAGCTTCGCCAAAATAGTCTTGAACATTGAGTTCTTCTTTTTGAGTTTGGCTCAAAGATGCATAAACATCTTTTGCTTTTGCCCAATCTTCTGTAGCATATAATCCGCTTGTCGCGTCACAAATTGAGAGTGCTTCAGATGCATTGTTTAATCGATAAGCATCAATTACGCTCTTCAAATAACTGACTGGATCGCCAACACCTGGTGTGACATCACA
>CASEYK010000023.1 GCA_949292105.1 uncultured bacterium | reverse complement strand
ATAGCTAGAGCAATGATGACAATTGAGACGATTAAACCAGTTATATATTCCATTCTTTGGTGGCCAAAAGGATGCTTTTTATCCGCAGGTTTAGAAGAAATTTTAAAGCCCACTAAAGTGATGGATGAATTAGCGAAATCGCTCAAGTTATTAATCGAATCACTAACGACGGAAACACTTTTAGAAAGTAGACCACTAATAAATTTAGCTAAAAACAAAATAGCGTTACTAAAAATACCGAACCACGCCCCGAGTTTTCCATGCGCAGCTCTGACTTTTTCATATTTGACGTCACGATAATTTTTGATGAATAATCTTCTTAGAAGATTGATCATAATTAATAGATAGTCTTATCTTTGATAAGCTTATATTCGTTATAAAGTTTTAAACAAGCCTTACGGTCCAACTCGACGAGGAGTTTATCACGATTTTTAGGCTCTGATAATTCATAAAATTTAGCGTCTCTAAAACCGATATCTTCCGTATCGATAATGTTACAACCATAATAAATTTTTTCGATGTTCGCCCACAAAATAGCGCTTAAACACATCGGACAAGGTTCACCAGTCGTATAAATTTCACAACCAGATAAATCGAAAGTATGAAGTTTCTTACACGCTTTACGAATAGCCATCATTTCGCCGTGACACGTCGGATCATCGTTTTTTAAAACTTGATTATGTCCTTTAGCGATTACTTCGCCATCTTTAACCACGACCGCACCAAATGGTCCACCATGACCATTTCTTATGCCTTTTCTAGCCTCGCTTATAGCGAGTTTCATAAATTTATTCATATCTCTCACCTCGTAAAATTATTTTAGCACTAAATTTTAAAAGATATCACTAGTGTTTATGAGGATATTTATCGTAGATGCGATGATAGTATTCATCCCATAATTTCGAGACGTGTTCGCGGCTATAGAAATCTCTTATCGCTAGAGAATAAGATTTGACTAAATCCTTAAATTTTTCATCGTCTTTAATTTTATTAATTAAGGTCGAAAATTCTTCATTGGAATGACCCACAAGGTAAGGAGATAGAAAGATATCTTTATATAAATCTAAATCTCTTACTAAGAAAGGCTTTTCGACGTTGATGCATTCAAGTAACGTCATCGGGAATAATTCTTGATAAGATGGTAAAAATAACATATCCGAAGTATTAAAAATATCGTTCATCCTCGCTCTTGGAACGATGCCGAGGAATTGTAAATTCGAAGGCGGATTATCCATGATCTTTTTAATTTCTTCGTAACCGGCTGTAATTTTTCCAAAGGAAAAACCACCGGCCCAAACGAAATGTAGATGCGGATTTGCCTTCGCTACTTCATAAAAATCTAAGATCCCTTTACGGGTTTGAGTTTGACCCACTCCTAAGACGATAAATTTATCGAGAGGAATCTTAAATTCTTCTTTGATTTTAATAATTTTATCTTCGCTTAAAGGATGAAATTTTTCATCGCTCACGAAATTAGGAATGTAAGTAATTTTATCTTTAGGAATACCAATATTAATCAAATCTTTGATGAAGTAAGGGTTAACGACTATAACTTCATCAGCCTTTTTATAAAACTTTAAAACGTACCAACGATATGGCCCAAACATCCACTTCGGCATCTTTAAAGAACCATCATCTTTTTCAGGAATAAAATGAACGTAACAAACGTTAATTTTTTTCTTCCTAAATTTGAAGTAAAAATGAGGATTGACCGTATGAAAATGATTGATGTCATAACGTTTCGGATGCTTACCGTTAATAGTTATTTCCAAAGAAGGAATTTTTTGTACTAGATCAACTTGTTCAAAAAAATTCGCTCCGACACCTTGGCCTTCAATTTTAAGACCACCTGCATACATATTAATTTTTAACTTTTCCATACGTAAATTGTCATATATCAAATTAGAAAAATCAAGCCCAAAACAAGTCTAGATAATAAAAATGGCGGAAGGTGAGGGATTCGAACCCACGGATACTTGCGCATCTCCTGTTTTCAAGACAGGTGCCATCGACCACTCGGCCAACCTTCCAGCATGACATTTATATGTTCATATCTCTTCGATAAAATATGCGTTTGGTGGACCGTCCAGGACTTGAACCCAGAACCAACCCGTTATGAGCGGGTAGCTCTAACCTATTGAGCTAACGGTCCTCCTTAATAAAAAATGGTAGCTGCGGGGGGATTCGAACCCTCGACCGACCGGGTATGAACCGATTGCTCTAGCCAGCTGAGCTACGCAGCCATATTTTTCTCTTGGTGGAGCTGAAGGGGATCGAACCCTCGACCTCCTGAATGCAAATCAGGCGCTCTCCCAGCTGAGCCACAGCCCCAATTCCACATTTTTTAATAAATGGTCGGGATGACTGGATTCGAACCAGCGGCCTTCTGCTCCCAAAGCAGACGCGATAGCCAAGCTACGCTACATCCCGACATGACTTTTGGCGCGCCTGGCAAGAATCGAACTCGCAACCTCCAGATTCGTAGTCTGACACTCTATCCAGTTGAGCTAAAGGCGCATCGTTGCTAGAAATGGAGGTTCCTACCGGATTTGAACCGATGGTCGTTGAGTTGCAGTCAACTGCCTTACCAACTTGGCTAAGGAACCACCGCGTAGCGCATTAAATTATAGCACTATCTTTTTTAAATAGACAAGGAAAATAATATCGAACTATTTTTTATTAGAAAAATAAAAAGCCAGAACGACAAATTCTGGCTTTTATATCGTGTTTTTGAATTAATAAAGCGTCGGTTCAAACGGAATTAACTCACCGTCGAATTGGGTCAAATTTCCTTTAACCATGCTGTAATGACTATAAGTTCCATCGTCGGAATCCATATTGATTGTTGTCATAAAATCATCGACGATGACAATTTCTAAATCATAATCAAGAGTGTAAAAAACCGATGTGACATCGTATGTCATTTTAATAGTGATATTTGTACCTTCTTTAACTGCTGAAACGAGTGCAACATCAGTCGTTGAATAAGAATCTTCAAATGACCCAAAGCCATTGCTGCCGATAAAAGATAAAGCGGATGGAAGTGTCATATCTCGATATAGCGGAGAAGGATTTAAATAATCATTCAAAGAAGCAATGTATTCCTTATTGTTGAGTATGCCAGTTAGTTCTGTTCCATTTTTCTCCATTATTTCAATGCCGTCTTCACCAGCGACATGTTGAGAATAAATTAGTGAATCAGCAATGGTTTCATCATCATAATCATAACTAGTCTCTACAATCATGATGTTATCTAAATATCGAGTTGCTTCTTGCGTAATCACAGCAGGCCCAACATCATTCCAAGAACTATCATAATTTTCTAAAGCATATCCAGTGGTTGAAGAAGATACAATGCCTTCATTATATGCCTTGTAATTAGCCATAATTTCTTGGACGACATCAGCCTCAATTTGTCCAGAAGGAATATTCTCAACAATTTGGTGAGGAGCATTAACAATTCCATCAGCACTAAAATCATTAACATCAAAAGGTTCAACAGCCGATGTTAAAAGATTGCCATATTCAATGTCAGTCACTGAATAATAATTGTATGTTGCAGCATGCAACTCTGGATCTGTACTAAATCCAAAATCATAAACAATAACAGTAAAGTCCATGCCTAGTATTGTCTTTCCATCCCCAGAAATGGTAATGGTTGCCTTACCCTCTTCGTAGGCATAGTAATCATCTTCGGGAGCAAATGCAGAAATGCTACAAATGATATTGTTATCTTCACTAATCTCCGAAACAAATTCATTCACCGTAAAATTGTATGAAGAAGGCCATAATTCTTCAGGGGCAGAAAACGCTCGCGTTGTATCGCTTAGCATACCAGTAAAACTAGAAAGAGCAAGCGATGGCAAATCGGTATAGAGATTGTTTTCATTATATTCGTAATAATCTGCGCTGTGATCAGATCCATTACTTAAAAATCCACGAATATAATAGTCATCGTCGAGAATATAAGCGGCATAGCGGCCTTCAACTGATGATTCGTATTCAAGCGATGTTGGAACGGTAGTCGGCTCACAAATGGACGCGTCGGCATCAAAACCATTTTCGTGAATTCTAAATGTTGTTTTTTCAAGCCTGTTGGTAAAAATCGTGCCATCCAAGTAACTATCCATGTAATTTCTTGAAAGTGATGTATAGCCGTTAACGAATTGACTGGCTAATCCATTCAAAAGATTGGCAACATCTGTTTGAGTTAGTTCAACTGGTTCGCTCGAAGAGTTGTTACCACACGCCGCCATCGCTAATGACAAAGCGGCAACGCCAAATAATAGTGTTTTTTTCATAAATTTCCCTCCTTTGTAAAAACACTTTTTCATTATAGCGGAACATTAAATAAAAGAAAGCAAATAAATAAAAAAACAGCAATTTTGCTGTCTTTTTAATGTTTTTAATGTTAATTTTGTTTTCTTTTGATTCTTCTCTTCTTGGAGATTTTTCGGCGGGCAATAAAGAAGATTGACATTCCACCAATCGCAACAATTTCTAAGACAAACAAAATAATTGCCCAAGTTGGAAGCGGATCGCTTTTGAAATTTTCCCACATTGTGAGAATGTATTGATTGTTTTCTTTATAATCTTCCATGACCGCGCAACGCACAATAGTTTCATAATTTGGATACTGTGTGAAAAATTGTCTTCCAACGCAAATATTATGAGAACCGTCTTCATTATAATAAGGCAAATAACAATCGCTATAAAAAATAGTGTCGACACCATCTTCATACTCATCGAGAGTACCAGCAAAGAAATAAGTTAAATCTACTTCTTCAATGTCATCAGGAAGAATAAAGCGGTCATTATAAGTTCCAATCGTCACTTCTTCTTCGCCTTCATACACACCAAACAATTCAACATTGTCATATGCACTATCGCTTTCTGATGCAAAATGAACATCAGGATAATCAGCATCAACAACCTCATTTGTTAGTGGGTCAACGTAATAAACATTATCAAAATAGTCATCATTTTCTTCATCGTACCAAAGAAGGTCAGTTCTATAATCGTACCAGTCACGAACGAGTTCTAAAATAGCATCTCCAGCAATAAAAGAAGTATATCCGATGTAATTCATATTTTGTGAAGCATTAGCAGGATCGGAAATGAAATTTAAGAAGATATGAGCAAGCTCATATTGTGCTTGACTACGAGGATTGTCTTCACTTAATTTTGGCATAACCCAGCCATCAAACCAGATGTTGCCACCATTTTCAGGAACAGCGTAGCAAAGCTCATGTGGAGTCGTGACAAGTTCTTCATCTTCGGCTTGATCCATGGAATAAACTGCGTCACCGCTCCAGGCAAGATTAATACCAATTTTTCCTGTTACAATATCTTCTTTTCCTGAATCGACTTCTAGACCAAAAATGTTTTTCTTTAATTCATTAAGAGATTTTTCAACAGCGTTAACTTGATCTTTTTCGCATCGATTGAAAATTTCAGTTAATTCAGCGTTATATGTGGTTTCGTCTATCACACCGCCAAGATATTCTTCGCGCAAAGCAGTCAACTCATCATCATATGTATACATCAAACCAGCCGCATAAGTATCGCGCATACTATCTTTGACGGAAATTGTCCCTTTATAGTCTTTATTCCACAAAACAGTCCATGACTGAGTATCTGAAATAATTTGTTCTTCGCTGACATTTAATTTGGAATAGGTTGGATTAAATAAAATACCAAGGGTTCCCCACATGTAACCGACGGCATAATCCTTTAGATATTCATCAGTATCAGTTACATTGTTATGAGCGCTGATGCTATCCAAAATGTTTTTAATATGTGAGGAAGCATAATTTTCATAATTCGGAATAAGACTTCTATCGAGCTTTTCAAGCATATCAGCCGATAACATCTTTTGAATCATATAATCGCTTGGACATATCAAATCATACTGTGACTTGCCAGTTTTAATTTCGTTATACATCGTTTCGTTGGTATCGGTTGTATCGTAAACGACATTAACATTTTGATATTGGGGATAATTTTCTTTTACATAAGCAATAAATTGGTCGGTCAAATCAGCCTCGTCATAGCCATTAAGAGGATCATTTTCATAAATGTAATCTTCCCAGTTTAAGATTCTTAATGTTTGGGAACCGATGGAAGAAGAACCTCCACTGCTACAAGAAGATAAAAAAGACATGCCTACACCTAAAACAAAAATTAGAGGGAGGACTTTGCTAAAAATTTTATTATCTTTCATACAATTTTTTCCTCGCTTTCAATTTCGATGCATTTTTGGCGCGATAAGCGCGATAAAGGCTGATAGAAATAGCACCGATTACAACAACAGCAAATATAATTGTTGTCAAAGCACGCATTTCAGGAGGAATAGGTCCTTTTTTGATTTTGGCTTGGACGAGTGTGGAAAGAGTTTCAATCGTTCCTTCGCCATTCAATAAGCCACTGCCACGAGTAAAGGCAGTAATGATGAAATCATCTAAAGATAAAGTAAGTGCGAGCAAGAAACCGCTGATAACGCCAGGAATAATTTCAGGAATAATAACCTTATTTAGCGCTTGGCGTGGCGTGGCACCTAAATCGATTGCAGCTTCATATAAACTCGGATCCATTTGTTGCAATTTTGGTTTGACTGAAACATAGACAAATGGAACAGATAAGACAACATGACCAATTAGAAGAGTCCAGAAACTGAACAAATTAGTTTTAAAGATCACGCTTCCTAAAAAGACAAACATGACTGTCAATGAAAGGGCCATAACAATTTCAGCGTTCACAATTGGTATTTGTGTAACTGAATCATATGCTTTTCTCCATTTTTTGGAGCTATAAAATGCGCCGACAGCACCACTAGCACCGAGTAAAACTGAAACGGCAGCGGATGTGAACGCAATGATAAGAGTATTTCCTAAAGCAATCATGATTTCACTGCTTTGGAAAAGCCTTGGAAATAAATCAAATGTGAATCCTGTCCACTCCCCAACATTTGTCGCTGTTGTAAATGAAAAGGCGACAAGCACTAAAATTGGGAGATACATCAAAAAGAGAATGAGCCAGATATATGCTTGAGCAAAAATCTTTTTTACCATAGTCCGCCACCTCTTTCTTCTTGCTTGCTTCCGCGTGTGAAAAGCATGGAAATACCGATGAGCACCAGCATAACAAGAGCCATGAAACTTCCTACATTCCACTCATTATTTGTGAAGTTTAGATAGATGTAATTGCCAAACAATGTGATTTTGCCTTCACTCAATGTATCAGAAATAACATAAGAAGACATCGTTGGCATAAATGTCATCAAGCAGGCTGATGTGATACCAGGTACTGTTTGAGGAAGAATAGCTTTATAAAATGTTTGAAATGGATTAGCACCTAAATCAGATGCCGCTTCAATTTGAGATTTGTCAAGTTTAAGCATTGTTGTATAAAGAGGCAAAATGACAAATGGCAAGTAGTTGTAAACCATACCAATTAATGTTGCTAAATAAGGGTGATTACCACCATTGATATTCATCCAAGTAAGCAAATCTCGTGTCGCACCTGTTCTTAGGACAAAGTTAATCCACATTGGAGCGATAAACAAAGCGAACAAAACAACATTTTTATTGAATTGTTTATTCGCGAGAAAATAAGCAAGTGGATAACCAATGATGAGGCAAATTAATGTTGTTTGTAAAGCGATGAAAACTGAAACAATCAAGACATTAATTTTTGACCATGTTGTAAAAAAATCAACAAGCGCATCAATGGATGGGTATCCGTTGCTATCGGTAAACGCGTAGTAAACAATAATTAAAATTGGAATGATTATGAACAGGACGAGAAATAAACCATATGGGATGCAAAGATATTTTCGTTGAAACATTGGAAAGCGAAACTTTTTTGCGCTTTCGCTATTGTTGGACTTCATATTTTTTAATATCTCCCTTCAAAGTCAACTTAATATCCTCTTTTTTAATCAACATTGAAACAATATCGTTCTCATTCCATGAATATAAAGTATCAACAATAAAGTCTTCCTCTTCTTCTGTTCGAATCATAACTTGATAATGGTCGCCTTTGTAGACAATGCTCACAATGGTGCCTTCAATTTGACCGACATCGTGATCATCGCTTAACTCGATAGCATCTAAAGAAATTTCAGCGATAACATCTGCATCGTTTAAATCATATCGACGCCCATCTTTATCGACTAAATATCCATCATCATCAATATGTGAATTTGGTAATAGTTGCGTAATATCGCAATCAAATGGCTCATTAGAAATGACAACTTGATTATTTTTGTTAATCCATGCTTCAGGATAAACATTTTTCGTAATCTCTTTCTTCATGATTTGAATATTGGATGGTTCAATATCGATAGAAACTGTATCGCCAACTGCAAATTCTTTTGTACTTTGGGCAACAATTTCATTTTTGCCAATCATAAGAACATATTCGTAGTGAATACCTTTGAAAATCTTGTTAACAATTTGAGCAGTCATTTTATCGCCATCGTAGTCTTTGGAAACTTTTTTCATTTCGACGTCTTCAGGACGAATGACGACATCAACTTTTTCATTAGTTTTAAAATCATCGACACACTTAAAAGTATGACCGAGAAATTTAACCTTGAGTTTTCCAACCATCGTAGCGTTATAAATATTACTTTCACCGATGAAGTTGGCAACATAAGCATTGATTGGCTCATTATAAATGTCGATTGGGGTACCAACTTGTTGAATTTCACCAGTTTTCATAACGACAATCGTGTCAGACATAGTAAGCGCTTCTTCTTGATCGTGCGTGACATATATAAATGTAATACCTAGTTTTTTGTGCATTTCTTTTAACTCGAGCTGCATTTCTTTTCGCATTTTAAGGTCGAGGGCTCCAAGAGGTTCATCTAAGAGAAGAATCTCAGGTTCGTTGACAATAGCTCGCGCGATAGCAACCCTTTGTTGCTGACCGCCAGAAAGAGTCGAGATGTCGCGATTTTCTAATTCTTCCAAATCGACAATTTTGAGGGCGCGCGCCACTTTTGCGTCAATCTCCTTGGCACTTAAATGTTTGAATTTGATTTTTTCGACACCTTTTTTGTTGACGACTTTGACTGGAACTTTTTTCAATTTCAATCCAAAAGCGACATTGTCATAAACATCGAGGTGCGGGAATAACGCGTAGCGTTGAAACACTGTATTAACAGGTCTTTTGTAAGGAGGGACTTTTGTAATGTCTTTCCCATTGAGAAGAATTTTTCCTTCGGTTGGCATCTCAAAACCAGCAATCATGCGGAGAGTCGTTGTTTTTCCACATCCTGAAGGACCAAGCAATGTGACAAATTCACCTTTAGTGATGTCGAGATTAACATTATCGACGACTGTCACACCATCAAAAACTTTGCTAACATTTTGTAAAGAAATAATGCAATTTTCTTTTTCCATATCGTTACCCCTTTTTTCGTAAAAAATTTAGCGTGTTTTGTGTATTGAAAATCACGAGAAAAAATATAAATAAAATTAATGAGAAATTCAAACAATTTTTTTTGATTTTTTTTCGGTTTATTTTTTCACTCGTTTTTTTTGAGCGTTTTTTAAATCATTTTTCTAATGTTTTTAGATTTATCTAAAAGTTTTTAATTTTCTTCTTTCGAAATCTCGCTCATTTTTTTTAGAATTTTTTGATTGAAATTTTATCGAAAAAATAAACCTGTTTTTTTGATTAAAACTTTTAATATAAAAATAACTAATTATATAATATTGAAAAGGAATGTTTTTATGAAGAAAAAAATTTTATGCACTTTGCCGCTTATTCTTTGTTTGTTATCTTGTCAAAATAATCAAAATAGCGAGCGGACTTTGCTAACTTACGGAAGTTTAATCGACGATGGAATAACCTATATAAATAAGAGCGAATTAAACATTATGATGCTCGATGAAGAAAACTTTATTTTAGTTTTGTATCCTGGTGAAGATTCAACTTGTGGATGTTGGACTGTCTTTCGTGACAACCTTAACCAGTACGCCAAAGACAACGAGCGAATCATCTACGCTATTAATTCATTTTTATTAATGGGTAACAGCGATGATAGTTATGGACTAACACTCCCAACTGATCGTCCAAGCCTTGCCGTCATGGAAAATGGGTCATTGAAGCAAGAATGGGTCTACAATGCGCGCGATACTCAAAAATTTTTCACTTCATCAACATACCTAGAAGAGCATCTCAATGAATATACCATTTCGCCCAAACTTATTTATATCGACGAAGAATTACTAAATGAATATGTTAATGTCTCGCCGATGGATGATTTCAATGTTTTATATACTTGGAAAAGCTGTTCTGATTGTACTTATTGTTTACCAAATGCTGTTTTTCCTTTTATCGAAACACACAATTCTTTTAAAAAACTCTATGTCATCGATTTAGAGGTTGAAGGTCTACTATTAGAAGATGGAGTAAAAAATCGTGAAAACGAAAACTATCTTAATTTTTTAAATGAATATGGCTTAACAGCGACCGGCAATCAAACATTTGGTTATGATCGCGGTTTTGTTCCAACTTTTCAACATTATGAAAAAGGCGTCTTAAAAGATGCTGATACATATTTTAATGATGCTATCTCGCTTGTTGGCGAAAAATATATCGTGACAAGAACTTTTTTCACAGAAGAGAGAATAAATAATCTCAACTACTTAAACAATTTCACCGGCACAAAAGTTTTAGAAGGTCTAGAAATTGAAGAATCCGATTTGAACATTACTTCGAATAGCGTAAGTTGGAAAAAAGAGGCTGCGGCGCAATACCACAATCCTCTTTTAGAAGCATTTTTGAGTACTTATTTATTAGGCTAGTTAATCTATATTTCAATCTCGTTAATTAATTCTTTCAGAATACGAGCGGATTTAATTAGTCCTTTATATTCATCAATTGAATATTTAAGATGAAGTACTTTTTCTACACCTTTAGCGCCGACAACGACCGGAAGAGAAAAATAGAAATCAGTCACTTCACCATCGAGTTCGTCACTAATATATGTTGAAATGGTTAAAACTGAACTCGTGTCATTTAAAATAGTCTTAATAATTTTATTGACTGCAAGGCCAACAGCATAATATGTTGCACCTTTTTTATTAATAATTTCGTACGCCGCATTCTTAACCTTCTCGTGCAATTCTTCTAGATGGAATGCATCTTGACATTTACACCAGTTAGTATCACTGCAAAATTGTTCTAGTGTCAATCCACCAATATTGGTAACGCTCCACGCTGCGACTTCGCTATCACCGTGCTCGCCCAAGATATAAGTATGGATATTGCGCGGATCGACATGTGTCTCTTCAGAAATAATAGATTTGAGGCGCGCCGTGTCGAGCACAGTTCCACTCCCAATGACGCGATGAGCAGGAATCCCTAGTTTCTTGTATGTATAGTAGGTCAAAATATCCACGGGATTAGTGACTACTAATACAATCAAATCATCGTGCACATACGGCTTCATGCTATCGATAATGGAATCAAATACTTTCAAATTTCGTTTCAATAAGTCAATTCGCGTTTCGCCATCCCTTTGGGCAACTCCAGCCGTGATAACAACGACGCGCGCATGCTTAATATCGGCATAAGATCCAGCCTTAATATTTTTTGGCGATACAAATGGCATGCCATGAATTAAATCCAAAGCATCGCCTTCTGCTTTTGACTTATTAACATCGACAATAGAAATACCTTGTGCATAATTATCCGTCATCAATGTATAAGCGAGTGTAGAACCAACCATTCCATCACCAATTATTACAACATTTCTCGATTTCATAAAATACCTCCTATTTTGTTATATTTTCAATAAAATCATCGAATTTTGCGTTGATTTGAGAAATAATTCTCCTTTTTTCATCATCGGATACAAACGCCATTTCAGCAGCATTATTTAGCAAACGATGAATATCATCCCTTGATAAATTTAAATGGCGATAAAGATGCGAAAATTCTTCAAAGACATCAGTATTTGAAACTGTCATATTATCAGAATTGATACTCACCAAAATATCGTTTTTAAGAAACCTTAAAACTGGATTAGATTCATAAGATGGCAAAGAAGTCGTTTGCAGATTTGAAGTTGGGCAAAACTCAAATCCAATATGATGTTCTTTGACGAGCTTAACATTTTCTTCGGATAAATCATATTTGACTCCGTGGCCAATTCTTTGAGCGCCAATTTGAATTGCGCGAACAACCTCATCACTTGTCGTTGCTTCACCAGCGTGTATAGTAATATTTAATTTGTCTTCTCTTGCGATTTCAAATACGCGGTTAAAATAAGTTGCGGGGTGAAGAGCTTCGGCACCAGCTAAATCGACTGCCACAACTTTTTCATTTTTAAATAAAGAGGCCACTCTCATTGTTTCCATATTGTTTTTTTCATCTTCGCCACGCATTGCGCAAAGAATTAAATTAGCATCAAAGTCAACTTTGTTTTTCAATGCTTTTTTTAACCCACCAACCGCAGCCTCCACAACATCGGATTGTTTCAACCCTTTCTGCGTATGTAAAAGAGGGGCAAATCTTATCTCAACATAAATATAGCCTTTTTGGTACAGTCGGTTAATAAGTGCTTCAACAGCATAAGCTATCGCCCACTTTTCTTGTAAAAGCGATAAGGGCAAATCAAAACACATTAAGTATTCTTCAAGGCTTCGGCAGTCTTGACTAACATGTATTTTATTTTCTAAATCGATGGGTAATTGGATATTTTGCCTATTTGCGAGATAAATAAAGTCTTCTTTATCCAGCGAACCATCTAAATGTAAGTGTAAATCGATCATAAATTTCTCCGTTAATATTATACATCTTCTCGATTGTTGTCGGCATTCCGACGCTTAATTATTGAAAAGCAATAATTTGCTCGCTGCTACTGAGATAATCTTCAATACCGATGGAATTAGTTGGGATAATGTGCGTACTTGGAAAAAGTTTGAGGAAAACGCCAATTTGATTGTCGTCAGGATATCCGCTTTTTTCAGCTTGGCGATAATAATGCATCGGAATAAGAAGTTTTGGTTTAACCATTTTTGCTAGGCGATATATTTCTTTAGCACCAAGTGTATAAAAACCATTAATGGGGGCAAGCATAACATCAGCGCCTCGTAGTTTTTCAATTATGTCTTGATTTGGAATACAACCAATATCGCCGAGATGAATTATTTTTAACTCATTCAAGTAAACAATGTGAGCTGTATTTTCGCCGCGTTTCTTCCCACCAACATTATCGTGCGGAATGGAGATAGTCTCGACTGTTACTTTTTTATTGCATGGAACAATTTCAATTTTTTCACGAGCGTTATGGTCGAAATGTTCATGCGATATAAAAACAAAATTGGCTTGTAATTGCGGAAGAGATAAATTAGGGACACTACCGTCTTTATATGGATCAAATACAATAGAGATTTCACCATCATCTAATTTAAAGCACGAGTGTCCAAAATAAGTTAAATTAGTTTTCATTTTTGTCTTTTTGCTTAAGCAAATCCCTTATCTCTTCTAATAACAACACTGTTTCATTTTTCTTTTCTGGTTCGGGTTCGGGTTCAGGCTCAATATCAACTGGCGCACCGCCTTCAGAGCCAGCACGTTTTTCTTTGATACGCTCTTCAACATTTTTAGCTTTTGCTCGTATTGAATTAAGAATTTTAACAATTGTAAAAAGGATAGCAGCGATTAACAAAAAGTTAATGACCGCACCAATAAATGCTCCCCAATCAATATAGGCTAGTTTATCGTAATAAACGCCGTTAAAAAGAACAGCTTTATCACCTGGATTAGCTTGATCAGGACTTACTTTTGTCGTCCATAAAAATGTGACAATATTATCCAAATTGCCACCAGTGAAAGCTCCGATAAGAGGCATAAAAATGCTGTTGACAAGAGCATTGACAATAGCCGTAAACGCCGAACCAATAATAACGCCAACAGCTAAATCAACAACACTCCCACGAGAAATAAACTCTTTAAATTCTTTAAATATTTTTTTCATAAACAAATTCCTCACAATAAAAAGATACAACTTTTCACGACTTAAAAAAATAATTAAGTTATTATAAATATAAGCACGGACCATCAATGGAACAAGCAATCAACAAAGAGCATTTAACAGAAACACCAAAGAAGAAAAAGAAAAAGCATATCATTCTCATCGTCGCTATTGTTTTGATATTGATTTTGCTCGCTTTACCAATCATTTTAATTTACGGCTTCGTATACGATGGATATCAATCGAATAAAAAATATGACGATAATGCATCAATAAGCGAAATGGTAAATCGAGCGCTATTCAATAGTATAGAAAAAACAGCAAATACTGGCTGCGTCGATTTTTATTTGGAAGAAGATGATATTAATAGCTATCTTCATACGGCTTTCAGTGGCACCACTAGTGAAAGTGAAATAGACCTATCATATTTAAACAATTATTATATCGAGACTAAAAACGGAAAAAGCCGAGTATATTTTGAACTAGATTTTTCATGGTTTAAAACACGGCTAAGCGCAACTATTGAAATTGAGTATATCGAAGATAGCGAACCATACCTACAATTTGGAATTAGCGAAATTAAAATCGGAAAATTAGGCAATTTTTATAATTTCTTCGTCAAACAATTATCTCCATATATCAGCTTCAATGACATTGCTGAATCATTTAAAAATGCAGGTTTTAACATAACTTATCAGCAAGAAAATGATCGCTTTATCTACAAAATCAATCATCTTAGGGATGATATAGCGTTTCTTTTATCGCAATCCGATGATGAATTAGTAAATAGTTTTCTCTTCGCTTTTTTCATCCAAAGCACGACTTTGTTTGTTCAAAAAGACAATGTATTTTTGGGACTGACAAGCGATTTATCTCCTTATCATGTTGATACAAGTTCAATCGGCGTATGCGATGTGCCTTCATATGTAGCAAAATTAGAAACGCTTCTCGTGAATGAATTAATAAATGAAAGCGAAGTTGAAGACATCTATTATTTTCTTCTTAACGGATATGAAAAATGTTCTAAGCAGGTTCAAGAGTTGGTGCGTGTAAAAAATCTTACAACAATTGGGATAAACGATGTTTTAAATTATTCGGGGACAAAAAATGAATTTCTGAGTAATTCGTATGATTTAATTTATGACTCAATTACTTCATCAACAACATTGGATGGAGTATTAAGTTTCGAAAGTTTAACAAGTTATTTGCGAAGCTCAGATTTATATGGTAATGCGTACTTCCTTATCGAAAATAACGCAATCAATCACTTATCGATTAATGATTGTTCGATTTATTATGGAGATAAAAATGAGATAACTCTTCACTATGGACTTTCAGTTAACGGTTACCAGATAAGCGCAAATCTAAATTTCATTCACGCCAATAGGAACAACCAAACAATTTTTACTTTTGATGATGCAACACTTGGAAATGTTTCTTTAGAAGATGGAATGATTGATTTGCTCTTTCAGCTGCTCAATAACAATCTTAAAGATAACAACGAATATATTGTTTGTAACCAAAGCAGCCGAACATTGACAATCGATTTTCAAAAATTTTTAGAAGATAGTCAGCTTGGTGGAACAGTACAAACCTTGACTTCTGAACTCAGCGAAAGCGGAATAAAAATTAATATCAATTAAAAAAGAAGGCAAAGCCTTCTTTTCTTTATCATTTCTGATTATTGTTGATAAATTATTTGATGGAGATTTTTTTGGTCTCTTTATTGACTTTTGATTCTTTTGGAACTTCGATAGTCAACACGCCATTATCAAGCGAAGCAGAAATATCTTCTTCACTCACATTTTCACCGACATAGAAGCTTCGAGAAAGAGAACCATAGAAGCGTTCGCGTCTAACGTAGCGCCCTTCTTCTTTCGTTTCTTTTTCGTTTTTGTGCTCATATGACACAGTTAGATAACCGTCGTGGAGACTTACATCGACATCCTCTTTCTTTACACCTGGAAGTTCGATGTCGAGTTGATAAGATTTTTCATTCTCCTTAACATCCGTTCTCATCAAGTGCGATTTATGGTTTAATTCTTTCGGAAAGCGGAATAAATCATCCCAGTCTTCATAAAATGGATCATAAAATCCTAATTCATATTTGCTCATTATTTTTACCTCCTGTCCTCTTTTAAGGACTAACTATATTGTATACCATTTTTAGCACTTGTCAATAGAGAGTGCTAATTTTTTAAATACAAAGTATTTAGAGAAAAACACATGAAAAAAATAACAAAAAAACAAACAAAAATTGACTATACTTTATTTTTTAAATTCAGTATATTCTTTATATAATTTTCCTAAAATATCTTTTAAAACCAAAAAAGCATCGCGATTATTATAATGATAATTATTTTTTAAATCTTTAATCAAATAATCTAAAGTCTCTTTATACTTTAAAGAATCCACTATTTCTTCGTATTCGAGTAATACTGGATATCTTTTACCCCAAACTTTAGTCCAATCGACTTTAGCAATTGTTGCTTCATCTGTTCTACTAATACTTTCTTCAATGCTTTTAATCTCTTCTTCATAATTCAACAATTCTTCAATCGTTACATTCAAAAATTTTGAAGCAGCGCTGACTTCATAAATGTTTGGAATCGTTTCATCGTTTTCCCACTTGGAAATAGTTTGTCGACTTACATTTAATTTGGAGGCAAGTTCTTCTTGCGAAATGCCTTTTTTCTTTCTGATTAATGATAATTTTTTGCCTAAACTCATAGTCCACTCCTATCAATATTTTATCGTTATTAAATTTATGCTCTACCAATTTATATTAACCAAAAAGCCCTTAATTTTGACAAAACAAAATTGAACTGCGCTATAGCAATTGCAGAAGAAGGAAAAAAAGAACTATATATAGAACGATTAAAGAAAATAAGATTGCAAGCTGTGTTTTCTACTTTCAGTAGCTATTCAAGATAGCCTTTTATTTGATTACCTTTAATAATTATTTGTCTAGCCAATAAAAAACCTTCATTTTCAGAAGGTGTTATTATTTAGAAAAAAGATAATGATTATTCTTCTTTTGGAGCCTCAGCATTAACTTCTTCTTTGGCTTCGTCAAGATGAGAAAGTCGCGCTTTGCGTCTTAAACTCTTGTCGTAGGAACGATCAGCAGTTTTGGCAAAACTGAGAAGGACAATAATTGCGAGCAAACTACCAATTGCGAGAAGAATTAATCCCCAAGATAAAGAATCTAGTCCAAACAAATTTTTAATGGTTGTATCGAACGATACAAGAGGATTTTGTTCGGATGGAAGAGGTAAATATTTGGAAAGCAATCCTAGAACGATGTATGTCAATCCCCATAACGCGATTGCTCCGCAAATCGAATACCATACTATTTCAAATGCTAAACTTTGTTTTTTGGTCATTTTCATACTTAATCACTCCTATTTATGCCTTGGGCTCAGATGGTTCGGATGGTGTTTGGTTTTTACGATTTCTTTCGAGTTCAACCATTTCCTTAAAAACTTTTTCGTATTGTTCTTTCCATGCTGGCTCAACGATTTTAAGATAATTGTTCAAATGCGTATTGATATCCGTGAAGATATCTTTAAATGATTTATTATCAACGCGGTCGCGTCTTCCTTCACACATTTCAATAACCTTGTTTACATCATCGAGTAAATCAAGAGTCGTGTTGTCGGTGGCGTGGCAATGCTGCCTCGAGAAGCGTAAAAAGCCAGAAAGTTTATTGATTTCATTTTGAACAATATAATTGCTTTGTGGAGAAGGTTTACCTTTGTTATCAGTCATAACCTTTTGGAATTCGGCAAATGATTTCTCAAATTCTCGGATGACAAGAGTAGCTAAAATCGTACGATAAAGGACTTCGTCTTTTTTTACCAAATCAACAATTTCATCCTCTAATTCGCCTTTGGAACGAGCGAAATTTAAATAGCCATAAACAATATCTCTGACCGATTCAGAATTGCCAACGATGACTTCAAAGATTTTTAAATTTTGTGTATGATCAACGCGAATTTTATCTCCAGCTTTTTTAAGAACAGTCGAATCATCGCCATAAAGTTCATCAATAGCCTCACTCAAAGCGTTTTTAATTTTTTCTCCATTCTCTTTGTTTTGAATAAGAAAATTGCCTAACGCCGAGCCCTCGTTCAATCCTTGTAGCAAGACCTTTTTTCGCTGTTCAAACATTAATAATTCATGTTCGCGTGGTAGAGCGTATTCAAGAGTATCGCGAAGGTTGAGCAAATAGTGATAAATGTTGAATATAAATTGACTAGTTTGATTCATAAATTATTTTTTCTCTCCTTTTAATAATAATTTTGACAGTGTATAAACACGTCTAACGGTGTTTTTAGCATATTTTTTCACGCTTTTTGGGGCGTGTCGCATAGCGTAGCTATGCTCATAAAATTTATTAAACATCGTGATGTCGTTGCCTGAATCGCCAACCACATAAACATTGTTTTTGTCAATATTTAGTTTATTACAATAATATTCCAATCCATCGCCTTTTGTACACTTTAATGCAGTAAGTTCATTCAACTTCGATGTCCAAGATGATTCAATTTGTGGATATTCTTCTCTCAATTTTTTATTTATTTCTTTCGTCAATGTCTTTTTCTTGTGACCGAGTCCAAAGAAAATCATCACTTTGTAAACATCGCCTTCTTCAATTTCTTGGTCGAACAATTTATTATCCAAAATATAATTTTCACGATACTTGAACTGAAAGAAATAATAAATGCCATAAAATAATTTGAATAAGAGAGAGACTCTTTTCGCCTCTTTAATAACAATCGAATATTTCTTTGATGTTAAAAAATAGCCAAGTGGTCTAAACTGCTGATCAATTTCAGAAAGAATATCTTTCAATTGTTTTTTGTTCATCACCTCATCGCGAATACATTCGCCATCAGCGATAATTTGTGCAGAAGTACAATTAATGAAATCAATTGGACGATTAATTTCTTCTTGAAGTTTTTTTGTAAAAAAATAGCTTCGTGAAGACACAAGAACAACCTTATTGCCTTGATCGATAAATTCTTGCAAAAATTTTACATTCTTTTTAGAAATGCATCGTCCTATTTGCTTGGGATAAAACAATGTGCCATCCAAATCGACAGCGAGCAATTTCTGTTCCATACGCCTATATATTATACACATATGTGCAAAGAAAACCAAATGAAAAAGTAAATAAAAAAGAGACCAATGGTCTCTTTAATGTGATTTTATCTTTTGATTATTTTATTGGATTTTCCGCTTGAATAACACCATACCCTCCGTCGCGACGGACATAAGCGACAGAAATGCGATCATCTTCTTCATCGAGATAGAGAAAAAAGTCATGACCTAAAGCTTCCATTCTAGCAATTGCCTCTTCCAAAGTCATTGGTTCAAGATAATAGGATTTAGTGCGCACAACAACATCGTCTTTTGAATCATTTTTTTCTTCTTCAATATTTTCAAAAGCGATTGCTTCGCCAAGCGAAAGACGAACATTGCTTCGATCCATTCGCGTTTTTAATTTTCTCATCTGCCCTTCAAGCTTATCGATGGCTAAATCGATTGCAGCATAAAGATCAGGATCTTCCACTTCTGCGCGCAAAGTTAAACGCGGCATAAAGATGGTCACTTCAACTTTTTGCATTCCGATGTGCGCGCTCACAACCACACGGCAGTTTACTTCTTCATCAATCAAGAAATACTTGTCCATGCGAGCAAGTTTCTTTTGAACGGCACTCGAAATACCGTCGGTTACTTCAATGTTTTTTCCGATAATTTGGTATTTCATACTATATTCACTCCTTTCCAAATTATTAATTAGAAAAGCTGTCGTAATAATTATAACTGATTACGATGAAAATTTGTAAAAAATATATTAGTTTTCACATTTTTTAATTATTTTGTCTGCTTTTTTAAAGCAACTTGAATTTCATCCACTTTATCGAGATGTTCCCAAGGCACATCAACATCTGGTCGGCCAAAATGGCCATAAGAAGATAATGAGCAGTATTTAAAAGAAGGATGGTCAAGATGAAACTTATCAATAATCATACCAGGGCGGCAATCAAAAAGTTGACGGATAATTGACAAGATTGTTTCGTCATCATATCTAGAAGTGTGATATGTTTTGATGCCAATAGAAAGGGGTTCATTCATTCCAATGCCATACGATAATTGAACGAGCAGGCGTTTCGCCACTCCGGCAGCAACTAAATTTTTAGCGATGTAACGGGCCATATATGCGCCGCTTCGATCAACCTTGGTCGCATCTTTGCCAGAGAAAGAGCCACCACCATGCTCAGCTGTCCCGCCATAAGTATCGACAATAATCTTTCGACCAGTTAGACCTGTATCAGCAAGTGGCCCTCCCATCACAAATGATCCAGTGGGATTAATATAGTATTTAAAATCAACATTGAGATGAAATGATTTAGCAACCGGTATCATGATTTGCTCATGAATATATTTTCTGAATGCATCCATATCAATATCGGGCTCGTGTTGGCAGCTCATAAGAATAGAGTCAATACGAATATTATCTGGTTGTGTATAATCAATAGTTACTTGCGATTTCATATCAGGGCGAGAATGAATGAATAAGCCTTCTTTTCTTTGTCTTGTTGCTTCTCTAACTAATTTATGAGCAACAGAAATGGCTAAAGGCATATAACCATCGCTTTCATCGGTCGCATAGCCAAACATAATTCCTTGGTCGCCGGCACCCAAATCTTCCATTTTAGGTTGTGAAAGTCCAAGATTAATATCAGGGCTCTGCTTTTTGATTTTATTCATTATTTGAACAGTGTGGTAATCCGTTCCCAATTCTGCTCTATCATAACCAATTTCTTTAAGTGCTTCTTTGACTTCATGTTCGATATCAACATCAACATTCAACGGAGAAGTAATTTCTCCACCAACAAGAACAAAATTGCCGGTTGCAAAAACCTCGCACGCCACATGTGATTGATGATCTTTTGCAAGATATGCATCGAGAATGCGATCGGCAATGCGGTCGCAAACTTTATCTGGGTGCCCTTCAGAAACAGATTCAGATGTAAATAAAATTTTTTCTTTGCTCATAACATTTCCTCTTTGTAAAAAAAGCCTTCCTAGTTAGGAAGGCACTATTCTTTTTTCCTAACTTATCGTTCGGGATTACCCGCTAAAGAGAGCACTTACTTGAAACAAGAGTTGCTACCACACTATTTCATCTTTACTATGTGGTTCTTGATAAGATATGTGATTAAAGTTTAATTAGTTGACAATTAAATTGCAAGCGATGAATAAAAAACTCATTTAATGAGTTGGCCATAAACAACGCCAGACGCTGATGCCGCGTTGCTTTCGTCGGTATCGATATGGCAAGCTAGTGCAAATTTATCACTGACTCGTACAACGACATCGTCAAAAATTAACGAACGACCATTTGTTTTGACCGACAATTGAACATTATCACCATTTTTAACGCCAAATTCTTCAGCGTCAGCAGGGGTCATATGAATATGACGTTTAGCCACAATACATCCTTCATCTAAGTCAAGAGTTCCTTTTGGACCGACAAGGCGAATCGGAGCACTACCAGCTGTATCACCGCTTTCGCGAATAACTGGTGTTACTCCCAATGTACGAGCATCGGTCATCGAAACCTCGACTTGAGCTTTTGAGCGAAATGGTCCAAGAATGGAAACATTAGGAATGCTTCTTTTTGGTCCAACAATTTCTAATCTAGTGGTTGAGACAAATTGTCCTGGTTGAGAAAGAGGAGCTCGAACTTCCAATTTGGCGTCTTCGCCACATAAAATTTTGAATTGCTCTTCGTTCAAATGAATATGTCTTGCGCTTGTTTCTACTAAAATTTCTTTCATGTGTAATACCTCGAATTCATAACTATTGTAGCAAATTAGCGCAAAAAAAGATAAAAAGAAATATAAGTGAACGAAAATACTTTGTAAAATTATTTTCCTAAAGTTTATAAATAAAGAGAGAAGGAGGAAAAGAAAATGGAAAATTTAGAACTCAAAGAAAAAATATTGAACGCCATTCAAGAAAAAAACTCGTCTTTGATTAACGAAATATTTGTGAATACACCAGCGATTGATATTGCTGAAACACTAGAAGATGTCGAAGATGTCACTAAACTGCTTTATATTTTTAAAGTTGTCCCATCAGAATTTTCTGCTCCTTTTTTCACTGAACTAACAAACAAGCAGCAACAATTAATTATCGATGCATTTGGAGATAAGCAATTAATCGAATTGCTTGATCATTCTTTTGCTGACGATGTTGTCGATTCAATGAATGAAATGCCAGCCAACATGGTCAATCGTATTTTAAAAGTTGCACCATCAGATTTAAGAACCGATATCAATCGACTTCTTAATTACAAAGAAGACACCGCAGGTTCTGTGATGACAACTGAATATATCGAAATGAAAAAAGATATTTCAGTTAGCGATGCCATTGACAAAATTCGCAAAAACGGTCGCGAAGCCGAAACTATTTACACTATTTTTGTTCGTGACAACACTCGAACACTAATCGGCACCGTCAATTTAGATGATTTAATTTTTGCCCAAAATGAGCAGACTCTAGAAGAAATCATGAATCGCAACTATGTTTATGTAAATGTCGATACTGATCAAGAGCAAGTAGCTGAAATGTTTAAACGATACGACTTAAACGCGATGGCGGTTGTAAATCGTGAAAATAAATTGTGCGGAATTATTACCATCGACGATGTTGTCGATATTATCGTTGAAGAGGCTACCGAAGATATGGCTCTTTTAAACAAAACTGCTCCTATGGAGCAAAAATACCTCGACACTCCTCTTTTTACTTTAGTAAAAAAATGCGTTCCATGGATTATTGTTTTGATGGTGTTAGAAATCTTTTCTTCTGTAATTCTTTCCGGATTTCAATCTGAAATCGCCAAATTTTCAGTTTTAAGCGTCTTTACTCCTTTAATTATGGACGCTGGAGGTAATTCCGGAGGACAAACCACGACAATTATCGTGAGAAGTTTGGCATTAAATGAATTCAACCGCGGCGATGTTAAAAAAGTTTTTTGGAAAGAGTTTCGATTGTCGGTCATCATCGGATTGATTGTGAGCGTCTTTGCATTTGCATGGCTGATGTTTGAAATGGCGACGGGCATTGTTGAATGCCACGCAGAAATAGGATTGATAAAAATCGATAATGATTGGATTGTTAGACTTTGTGTTGCTGGTTTGGTGGCTATCACATTGTTTATCGTGATGATTTTTTCACGTTTAGTCGGCTGTTCTCTTCCTTTCATTGCCAAGGCATTAAAAAGGGATCCAGCTGTTATGTGCGGTCCGTTAATGACAACGATTGTCGATGTAATTGCTCTGCTTTCTTATTTTCTAGTTTGGGTACTTTGTTTTGGACCAATTCTCGGTCTATAATAATTTAAGTTATGTCCAACAAAAATAAATCATTAGGTCTTGAAATAGTTAGATTCACAATTACTGGTATCGCGTGTGCTCTTCTCGATTTTTTAATTTCCCAACTATTTCTTGAAATTTGCAAAAACCTTAACCACAACTGGAGTCAAGCCATCTCAACAGCCATGGGCTTCGTTTTTGGCGTTGCCTTAAATTTTGTCCTATCAACTTTTTGGGTTTTTAAAAATGTTTCAGATGAGACGAAAAAAAAGAGTAGAACTCCACTTTTTATCTTTTGGTTTGTACTTTTATCGCTCGGCGGATTATTTTTGTCGATTGGCACAATGCTTCTTTGTCAATATATATGTAATGCTAGTTGGGGTATCGATATTTCTGATAGCAGTTTAGAACAAATATTTACCTTTAATTTTTGGACTGATGTTGTCTTTTGGGCATATTTTATCAGTTTCTGCATTCGAACTCTCATCGGATTAATTTGGAATTATTTGACAAGAAAATTTATTTTGTATAAAAAACCGAAAGAAGAAACAAATGAATAAAAAACAGGCAATTATCATCGGCGCTGGACCGGCTGGTTTAACCGCCGCATACTTATTAGCAAAGGAAAAAAGCATCCATCCAATCGTTTTAGAGGCTAGCAACGAAATTGGAGGCATCTCCAAAACGCATGAACACCACGGCAATCGAATGGATATCGGCGGACACCGCTTCTTCTCAAAAAACGATGATGTTGTGGCACTTTGGAACGAAATTATGCCGCTTCAAGGGGCCAAAAGCAAAGATGATATTATTTTAAATCGCGATATTCCATTAGCTAAAGATGGACCAGATCCAGAAAAAGTCGATGATGTTATGCTTGTAAGACACCGCGTGTCGCGCATTCTTTATCTCCACAAATTTTTTGATTATCCAATTTCAATTAAATATCGAACATTTGCTAATATGGGTTTTGCTCGCACGATGAAAGCTGGTTTTGGCTATCTCGGATCTTGCTTTCATAAACGCAAAGAAACTTCATTGGAAAACTTTTATATCAATCGTTTTGGAAAACCACTTTATCGAATGTTTTTTGAAAAATACACTGAAAAGGTATGGGGTAGGCATCCAAGCACCATATCAGCTAGTTGGGGTGCCCAGCGAGTTAAAGGTTTATCATTATGGAAAAGTCTAGGTAACGCAATTGCCAAGCCTTTTCGCAAAAAAGATTCAAAAAAGGTTGAAACATCTTTAATTGAACAATTTTCCTATCCAAAAAAAGGACCTGGTCAACTATATGAAATAATGAGAGACAAAATAGTTGAAATGGGTGGTGAAGTATTAATGAATTCTGAAGTAACTCAAATTGTTTTCAAAGATAAAAATCATATCGATTATCTTAAAACCTCAGATGGCAGAATTTTTCAAGGCGACTACTATATTTCTTCTATGCCATTGAAAGACTTGGCAGTAGCCATTGGCAAAGAAAACATGGATCAAAAGGCATACGACATTGCTGTTGGGTTATCGTACCGCGATTTTATGACTGTCGGGCTTCTAGTCGACCATCTCGCAATTAAAAACGAAACCAAAATTAAGACAATTAACAATATAGTTCCAGACACTTGGATTTACGTCCAAGAAGAACAAGTTAAGTTAGGGCGTTTACAAATTTTCAACAACTGGTCGCCTTATATGGTAAAAGATTTTGATAAATACATTTGGATTGGTCTTGAATATTTTGTTAATGAAGGCGACGAAATGTGGACATCAAATGATAAAGATTTCATAACAATGGCAATTGATGAGTTAATTAAAATTAAAGTCATTAATGATAAAACTTCAGTAATCGATGCCTGCTTAGTGCGTGTCAAAAAGGCTTATCCAGGATATTTTGATACTTATGATCAAATCGATTATTTAATATCCTACATCAATTCTATTGACAACCTTTTTTGTGTCGGTAGAAATGGACAGCATAGATACAACAATATGGATCACTCTATGCTGACGAGTATGGTGTGTATTGATTATATTCTTTCGCCTGAAGGAAAAAATAAACAAGATATTTGGAATGTCAATGTTGAAAAAGAATATCACGAGAAAAAATAAATATGTTTAACCAAGTGTTTCGAATAATAGCTCAAACTATCATCATCTTGATTATCATTTATTTTTTATTTGCATTAATTCTACGCTTCCGGCACGAAACAGATGGTGAAATTCAGACGCAAAAAGATGCTTCGCTCATAAAAACACCAAAAGTTTGTTGCTCTAAAATATTTTTAAAATTTAGGTATTTATTCAAAAAACTATGCGAAAGCAAAGCAAATTGGTTATTTTTAGTTTTATTTTCATTTGGCATTTCATTTCTTTTTTATTATTTGCTTTCTTTACCTCTAGGTTCAATTGGCGTCAATTTATATCAACCAGATGCTACTTATGCATACCGCGAACAATTACAATTAATTGGGAAAGAATTTGTTCTTGGTTGGGACAGCGGTCCTATTGTTTTATTCGGCCAGATTTCATCTATTTTAATTATTACAATTGCTTTAATTTTAGCATGCCGAAGAAAATTAAATTTTAAAAATGCGATTTTCCTCATTATATTGTTAGGAATAGTTGTGCGCATCACGTATGGCAATTATACAGATAATATCTTTACTAGACAACACGATGTATGGAGTTTAAACTACAATGGTCATTATGCTATAACGATGCATATTTATGAATATGGTGATATTCCACCACTATTTTTAAAAGATGGTGTGCCATCGCTCTCTGATTCTTTTCAGTTTTATCATCCTAAGTACGCTTATTATTTATATGCAATTGCGATGCATATTAACTCTTTCTTATTAGGCACCACAGATACTTGGATTCTTTATCAATCAATCCGCATTTTTACCATTGGTTTATCGATTATTCAATTAGTTGTTTCATATAAAATTTTTAAAGAATTATCTTCTTCTAAAATTGTTCAATTAGTCGGAACTGCTTTTATCGCTTTTGCTCCCTTTTTGATTAGAGCTAGCGCAATGAGTAACAACGATCCTGTCTTGTGGTTTTTTATTTACCTTTCTGTATATTTCGCCATTCGCTGGTGGAAAAAGCAAAACTATATCAATACCATTGCGTTGGCTTTATCAATCGGGTTAGCAATGGGGAGTAAAACTTCAGGAGCTTTAATTGCTCTTCCTATCGGCGCAATGTTTATAATCAAGTTTATTCAATATATCAAAGACAAAACTTTGCTCAAAAAAGTACCAATGTTCGTGGTCTTCTTTCTTATCTGCTGTCCAGTTGGCTTATACTGGATAATTTATAATTATGTTGAGTATAATCAACCGATTGGGTATGTTTTTTCGAATTTAAATCGCTATTTAGCTATCGATGAATCAAAAACATTTTTCGATCGATTTCTTTCGTTGCCATTCAATGAATACTTCAAAACCGTTTTTGTTCAACTATGGAATAACAACACTGATGTATCACAAGACTATAACATTTATATTGCTATGATGAAATCGAGTATTTTTGGTGAATTTTCATACAGTGGCGGAGCTTACATTTTTGCGGTATTGCTCTATATTTGGAATTTTGTTTTTGTTTGTTCACTTATTCTTTTCTTTGCATATTTTGTCATGCTTTGGATAGTTCAGAAAAAATTTGGAAATCTTTTATTAATTGCTAGTTTTATCTCTTTTTATCTCTCTGGTGTCTTTTTCCTAATGAAAAATGCATTAGGAATAATCATGGGGATACTTTTTTTACTCATCGTCGGAGTTTGCGTTTATTTCTTTATTCGCTACAAATTGTTTAAAAGACAATATTTACCATTAATTTTTATCGCTTCCATAACAATCAGTTTCTTACTCTTTTTCGTTTATTTTAATGCCTCAATGCCGTGGGCTTGCACGATGGATTTCCGCTACCTCGGAATCATCTATTTGGGCGGTGGCTTTATGCTTGGACTGGCGTTTGAACATGCAAACAAACAAAAAAACAAATTATTTATATTAGCGTCAACGACTACTGCTCTTGTTTTGTATCTATTTTCTTCAATGCAATTTTATTTATCAATTGGATAACTTTATCTTGATAAAAAGTTAAAACTTAACGATAATATTAAAGCAAGCTTTTTAAAAAGCGCGAGTGGCGGAACTGGTAGACGCGTACGTTTGAGGGGCGTATAGGGTATCCTGTGTGAGTTCAATTCTCATCTCGCGCACCATAATTAAACACTAATTTTGATACTCATAAGAGTATCATTTTTTTATATTTAGTGCCTTATTCTTGTTCATATACTATTATAATTTGAAATACAAAAAATAGTTTAATTGCATTAAACTTACATTCTAGTCGGAGTGTAACTATTATTGAGCGTTAAAAACATCTTCCTATTGAGTATAAATGAAATTCACGCAACGAAATAATGGGCATTGTTAAAATCAAAAAGAATTTAATAATATGGAAATAACTATAAATTTTACTGCAGACATTATTAGCTAATTAAATTTATGTTTTGTGCCAAAATAATGTATAAACATTATTTTTATTCTTTATCGCATTTTAAAACGGCATTAAGCAGAACTGACGCTAGCATTGTGCAATGATCAAGTGAGGTATATTCTTCATCGCAGTGCGAACGCCCTCCAGCTGAAGGGGCAAAAATCATTGCCGTTGGGAGCATATATGATGCGAATTGTGCGTCATGACCAGCTCCAGAATTGATAAATTGATATTTATAGCCTAGTTCCTTGACGCTTTGTTCAATAAAATTGACTAATTGTTTGTCAAAATAAACAGTGTCTCTCGTCCATCCGACTTCCACTTCTATGTGGCATCCATACACTTCTTTTGGCAAATTATTTAAAACCTTAACCGCTTCAGCGATAACATCTGGACTTTCATGTCTAATATCAATCATGATTGAAACTTCATCAGGAATGACGGTATGAACATTCGGATGGATAGATAATTGACCAGTCGTATAGACTAAATCAGAAGGAAGTTTATCTAGCTCTTCGTGAATAATTTGAATAACTTTAGACATCGCAAAAAGGGCATCTTTTCGATAACTCATCGGCGTTGTACCAGCATGATTGGCTTCGCCAACAGCGCGAATAGTATAATTGACCATTCCTAAAACACATTTAACGACACCAATATCATTTTTATTAGCTTCAAGAATCGGACCTTGCTCAATGTGCGCTTCAAACATCGCTATATATTTATCGCTAGACAAACGATTCTCCTTTGTTCCTAAATATTTAAATTTGGAAAGCGCTTCTCGAAAAGTTGTTTTATTATCAATGACCGACTTTGAATTCATCATTTTTTCAACTTCATAATTTTTAGCAATTTCTGGAGGCAAATAAGGACTAGTCAGCATACCACTCACCATAATGGCAGGTGGATATAAACTGCCCTCTTCATTGGTCCAAATCATCGCAGTGATATTTCTTTCATGCGGTATATTTTCGCGCTTGATAGTTTGTAATACTTCCATAGCTGAAATGACGCCTAACACTCCATCATAGTTACCACCATTTTTGACCGAATCGATGTGTGAGGCCATAACAATGCCTTTTTTAGTTGGATCTGAACCTGGAAGCGTGGCATACATATTGGCAAAGTCATCGGTCGTGATAATGGCTCCGATTTCTTTCATTCTTTCAACGAAATAATCTCTTGCCATTTCATCTTCTTTTGAGAGCGAATAACGAGTAATACCACCTCGATGGTCATCACCTATTTGCGAAAATTTTTTAATTTTTTCTTCAACAGATTTTTTATTGCATGTAAACATAATATTTATCCTCTTTTTATAAATTTGCCATATCCTATTTCGCCAGAAATACGGCCATAATCCATTAAAATAGTTCCTCTTAAAATAACTGTCTGAATAGTTCCGCTATACTGATAGCCTTCCCAAATTGAATATTCGCAATTAGATAAAGAGTCAGCGATATGAAAAACTGATGGCACATTAGGATTATAAATAACTAAATCAGCATCATTGCCAACTTTAATCTCCCCTTTATGAGGAATTTGAAAAATCTTAGCAGGATTTGAAGAACACAATCTCGCAGCATCGACAAAAGTGATAATTCCTTGATTGGCTTTATCGAGCATGTAAGGATAAAGATTTTCAATGCCATCACATCCATTGGGTGTTTTTCTAAAATCATTCTTTCCCCACAATTTTTCCTCAAGCAAGAACGGGCAGTGATCAGTAGCAACAGTGTCAACTGTATGATCAATGATTGCTTTCCAAAGAGCGTCTTGGGAAGTTTGACCTTTAATCGCCGGAGAACACACATAATTTTGCGCGTCTTCTCTCTTATAAACATCGCAGGTAAAATTCAAATATTGAGGACATGTTTCTGCGAAAACTTTTTGTCCATTTTGTTTTGCTTGGCGAATAGCGTTAATACCATCTTCGCAAGCATTGTGCACAATATAAAGAGGCGCATCAGCTTCTTTTGCGATTGAAAGCGCTTTGAGCACACCTCGATATTCTGCTTCTTCAGGCCTCGATAGATAATGATGATAATTATCGAGCGTTCCTTCTTTAACAAATCGATCAATATTGTCATCAATCATATCTACATCTTCTGCATGCACATTGACGAGAAGATTATTCTTTTTGGCAACAAGAAGAATTTTTTTCAATTGGTCATCGCTTATCATCATATTTTCTTTCTTGTAAACCATAAAACATTTGAGAGAGGCAACACCATAATCACGGATGTGATCTAATTCTTCAAGCGTTTTATCATCGCTTCTTGTAAGCGCGATGTGAAAACCATAATCAACATATGATGTTTTGGCTAGCGACAACTTGCTATCAATCAATTCCTTTAGACTCTTTTCTTCTTTCAATATTGCGTAATCAAGATATGTAGTAACGCCACCTCGCAGTGCTCCTAGCGAACCTGATTCATAGTCATCAGAAGAATATGTGCCTCCAAAAGCCATATGAAAATGAGTGTGAACATCAATGGCTCCAGGCAAAACGTATTTTCCTTTCGCATTTAAAATGGTAGCATCGCTATCAACAATATCATCATCAATCATTTTAATTTTTTCATTTTCAATCAAAATATCCTTTTGTTCAATTCTGTCTAGGAGAACAACAAAACCATTTTTTATTAAAATTTTGGACACTGTATTTACCTCCATATGCTTATATTTCTTTCATTTTACCATATAGAAAATTAAAAAAATAATTTTTTTATCGGCATTCAATTACGAAATATTTATAATATTATAAGAGGTAATTATTATGACTAAAATTTTAAAATGGATTGGTGTCCTTGTTGCTATTGTTGCATTTTGCATGGCTTTTACTAATCAACTTAATCCATCTGGTACTATTGGGAGTTTAACTGGAGAGATTGGTTTCCAAGATGTATTCTTCAGCGAAGATGTTGGTGGAACAACTGTTGTACCATTTATTGGATACTGCATGATATTGCTAGGTGGTCTTTTTGCTTTAATCAGTAGTTTGCTAAATGAAAAGCTTGGTAAAGTCACTATTGATATAGTTGGCGCGGTTATTGCATTTGTTGGTGCTGTTTTGGTAGCATGTATGCCAACTTTGTACTCTGATGCAAACACTCTAGCTGGATTGTTTGTAAAAACTGGGGGAGAAATAAAATTAACCACTACATCAATTATTGCGGTGATTAGTGGATTTGCTACTACCGCATTATTAGCTATTTCCTTTGTGTTTGACTTACTTTCACGCAGTAAGCGTAGCAAGCGATAATATTGATTCAAAATTATTCAAGAGGAGGGAATTATGAAAAAACAAGTAAGCAGTGTTTTGTTTATGGGATTGAGCGCAGCTGCTGGCATTATAGCAGTTTTAATGATGTTTCTCCCAGCCATGAAAATGATGAATGGAACTATTTATAGTGGCGCTTCGTTGTTTTGGGACAGTTCAGTAGGCGATAGGCAAGGCATATGGATAACTTTTGTTGCATATATGTTAGTCTTAGCCTCAGCCATTGCCACTCTCGTTGTTTCATTACCTTTTATTTCACTATCATATCGACTTGAAAAATTAATCCTTGGATTAAGTATTGCATTATCACTTGTCGGTGCTATTTTAATTGGATTAACACAAGTATTTTATTGTCTACAAAACAATTGCATGGATCGATTTGCTAATTTTACAACTCTAGCAGGTCCATACATCGCCGTTGCTTTCATTCTCATCCAATCAGCTATGAATATTGTTGCTATCAAATTGGATAACATTTAATTAAAAAAAGCGCAAAACACAAATAAAAAGCACAGAATTCATTGCGAATCTGCGCTTTTTTTATTTTTAATGCTAATAGTTTTAAAAGCTGCTTATGTCAAATTCTTTAAGTATTTTTTGAAGTGGCTTCACGCTCTTTTTGACATTGCCTTCGATGAATGGATTGCGAAGATGATTGGCAGCTAGCAAAGAGACAAAAGGTGCTCTTCCGCCAAATTTACATAACTTAATATATTTCTTCCAAGCTTTTTCTTTGTTCTTTCGGCTCTCGAGCAAGAACTGAAAGGCCACCACTTGAGCAAGCGTGTAATCGATGTAATAAAATGGCGAACCAAAAATGTGACTCTGTTTCATCCACCATCCGCCGTGATTGTAGCATGGACATTCGTCATAAGATTTGTGAGGCAAATTCTTAAGTTCTATTTCGCGGAATTTAGCACATCTTTCTTCGTGAGTGGCATGGGGATTCTCATACACCCAATGCTGGAATTCATCGATTGAAATACCATATGGCAAAAAAGTGATAGCATCTCTTAAATGCTCATAGCGATATTTATTTGCATCCTCTTTAAAAAATAGTTCCATATACGGCCAAGCAAAGAATTCCATACTCATCGAATGAATTTCGCAAGCTTCTAAAGTTGGGTTGCGATATTCGCTTACCTTAATTGAACTTGACAAATAGCCTTGAAGAGCGTGCCCAATTTCATGTGTCAAAACATTAACATCAGCTGATGTGCCATTAAAATTAGCAAAAACGAAAGGGGCTTTATAAGAAGATAGACTTGCACAATATCCACCGCTAACTTTACCTTTTCTAGCAGTTAAATCCATGAGTTCATGCTCGCGCATAAAAGTGAAAAATTCACCAGTGACAGGTGACAAATCATCATACATTTTTTGTGCTTGTTCGACTAAATACTCTTCATCACCTTTGGGCATAGGGTTTCCACTCTTAAATGAAAGATTATAGTCATAAAATTGTGGATGCTTGATACCCAAAGATTTAATTTGCTGTTTAAAAAGTTGGTTGGCGAGAGGAACTACTTCTTCGGTAATTTGTTTGCGATATTCTTTAACCATTTTAGCGTTGTAGTCAGTTCTGCCTAATCTGAGGTAACCTAGTTCAATAAAATTTTTAAATCCTAAAGCTTTAGCCATCTTGTCCCTCAACAAAACGAGCTGTGAATAAATATCTCCGATAGCTTTTTCGTGATCTAAAAACCACTTGTCAACAGCGACAGACGCTTCTTTTCGAGTCTCTCGATCGGCTGACTGAGTAAATTTACCCATTTGAGATAGATTATAAACTTGACCTCGGAATTCGATTTGAGCGGAACCGATAATGCGGTCATATTCCGTCGTCAATTTATTTTCTTCAATCGAGTCATTAATAATTTTTTCATCAAATGTTTTGACAAAATTTTCAAGCATTTGGAAAAGATAAGAACCATATTCTTTTTCTAAATCTTTTCGATATTTAGCCTTTAATAAAATTTTAGAAAATTGTAAAGAATAGTTGTTGACTATCGGATAGACTTCATCCATTTTTTGTTGAAGCATTGCGATTTTTTTATCTTCTGTATTCAAAGAATATCGAATTGATATTAATGAAAAATTTGTCGATAATTCATCGCCATATTTGCTCCATTTCTTCATTACTTGAGAGGCGGTAAGAGCACTGCCACATTTTTTTAGTTCGTCGATAAAAGATTGCATCTTTTCGACAATCTTCTCTTCTGAAACTGGTTTAATTTTCAGTTCAGAAAAAAGACAATCCAAGCGTTTCATAATTTTCTCCTTCTGCTTTTTTTACGAAATTAAATGTTTTTCTTTAACTCTAAACATCTTGAATAAAAGACGATTGGGTAAGAATTTAATCCAATAATTATAACCGAGCACATCAGCATTATACATGGCAATATGATTGCGATAGATGGTATCGATGTCGAGAATATTTTTCTTGGCTGATTTGACAATTTCGTTTTTGGAGACATTTTCCTTTCTCTCCGACAAAAACATCGCTTCATCTCTTAATGTAGAAAGCGTTTCTCGCGCTTTTGCACAGGTGGCACTATCTTGCTTTTCAAAATCTGATATTTTAATTGAATGAAGCCTTTGCATGTAGTTGCTATCGACTTTAATGCCAGAATCTTTTAACACAAGAAAAAGCTTTTCAATGTTGTCATACTTCGCTTTTAAAACGAGAGTCAACGCCTTATTGTGCTTTTTTAAAATATGAGAAAACACACCAAAAAAGATAAGCCCAATTAGAGAAACAAAAAGCCAAAGTCCAAAAAATGAACCAACGGCAATAAGAAGAGATTCATACCATTCAAGTTTTGCTAAAACAACCATAATATTCTCGCTCGTATCTTAACATTAACGCTTCACTTAAACAACAAAAAAGGGCGTTTTCTTTTGACAAGTTGTCAAAAAATAAATTTTGTGGGATAATTTATTGAGGACATTTTTTATGAAAAAACCAATAGTAGCCATTATGTACGACTTTGATAAAACTTTGTCGACGACAGATATGCAAAATTATGAATTTATTCCACGCCTTGGTATGACTCCTGGTGAATTTTGGAATTCAACGACCGAGTTTAGCGAAAAAGAAGGCGTTGAAAGAATTTTATCATACATGTATATGATGATTTATCAAGCCAAAAAAAAGGGCATTAAATTGACACGGGAATTTTTGCACGAATGTGGCAAATCTATCAAATATCATCCTGGCGTCACTACTTGGTTTAAACGAATTAATGAATACGGAGAATCAAAAGGAGTAAAAGTTGAACATTATCTCGTATCAAGCGGGACAAAAGAAATTGTCGATGGCACTCCTATCATCAATGAATTTACATCAGTATTTGGTTGTGAATATTATTTTGACGAAGAGACGGGAGAACCGGTTTGGCCAAAACTAGCTATCAATTACACGCAAAAAACTCAGTTTTTATTCCGTATAGCGAAAGGCGTCAAAGATATTACCGATGACAATGCTGTCAATCGCAAAACACCAGGTCTACGCATCCCTTATCGCAACATCGTTTATTTAGGCGATGGAATGACCGATATCGCTTGTATGACCCTCTTAAAACAAAACGGCGGTAAATCAATTGCTGTGTACCCCGAAAAAGAAATCGATAAAGTCCGACAAATTTATACCGATGGGCGTGTCAACTTTATTTGTCGCGCCGATTATTCAGCTGGTAGCGATTTAGAAAAAGTTCTTCATCTCATCATCGATTCGGCAGCTTTAACTCAACAAATTGAAGATAAAGAAAACTCTTTAGCAAATAAATAATCTCGATAGCAACTCGTTGCTATTTATTCTTTGAGAGATTATGATTAGAAATATGAATTATGGTGTTATTCTTTTAGGCGGTGCGAGTAAAAGATTTCTCGACCCTGTCAATAAACAATTTAAAAAAGTTTTAGGCATACCTCTATACCAATATTCTTTGAAAACAATGTCGCAATCCAATGTTATCGATCGGATTCTTTTAGTTGTTAATTCTCAAAATATTAATTATGTCAAAGGTCAAATCCAAGCATTTGATAAAATTATTGATGTTATTCCTGGCGGAATTACTAGACAAAAAAGTTCCTACGAAGCCATCAAGTATCTGTCGCAAATAGCAAACGATGACGATGCTGTTTTTATTCATGATGCTGCTCGACCACTATTATCACTTTCTATGCTTGAAAGTTTAAGCAACGCCCTAAAAGAATGCGATGCAATAACAATAGCTCGTAACTGTCACGACACGATTGTTAAGACAATCAATTTCGATGAAATAGATAACTATGTGAATCGAGGCGAAGTCGCTCTGATTGAAACTCCTCAAGTTTTTCGCTTAAAAACGATAAAAGAAGCTCACGAAAACGCAATTAACAATAATATATTTAACGCTAGCGATGATACTTATTTAGTCAAAATGAATAATCAAGCCGTTAGAATACTTATCAGCGAAGAAAACAATTTTAAAATTACACTAACGAGCGATTTTGAAGTGTTTGAAGCGATGGTAACAAAGGGGGTTGGCCAATGAATTACAATGTCGGCGACATAGTAATAGGCAAAGTAAAAGAGGTCAAGCCATACGCTGCGTTTTTATCTTTTGATGGCGGATATAGCGGCTTGCTTCACATATCGGAAATAAGCGATGGCTTTGTTAAAGACATCGAACTTTATACCTCTTGTGATGACGAGATAAAAGTCAAAATTCTCCAAATTGATCAGCACACGAAATTTATGCGTGTCTCTCTTAAACAAGTTCCTGAACAAGAGCGATATTCTACCCATCAAAACACAAAAAGAAGAATACCAAAAATCGATAAAGAAGAATTTATAATTCTTAAAGAACATCTCGATGAATGGATTGATAAAACATACGAAGAAGCGATAAAAAAGGAGCAAAAATAAATATGTTGAAACTAATTTTGGAAAATGCACTCAAAAAAGAAGAACTAGAACAATATAAAGATAGAGTTGTTACCATTAATAAAGCTATTAATGAGAAAACTTTGCCAGGCAATGATTATTTAGGCTGGGCGAAATACCCTCTCACTTATGACAAGCAAGAAGCTGAACAAATAAAAAAAGATGCTGAATATGTTAGAAATCATTTTGATGTTCTCGTCGTATGCGGTATCGGTGGCAGCTATCTAGGTGCTAGAGCGGCAATCGAAGCTCTCAACGGCATTAAAAGCACGAGCAAGCCTGAAATTATATTCTTTGGGCAAACATTTTCTCCAAATTATACCGCTCAAGTTCTTGAATATTTAAAAGGTAAAAAATTTGCAATCAATGTTATATCTAAAAGCGGCACGACAACCGAAACAAGCATCGCTTTTCGCCTTGTAAAAGAACTGCTCGAAAAACAAATCGGAAAAGATGCAGCACGCAAAGCCATATTTGCCACAACTGATAAAGAAACAGGTGCTCTTTTAACATTGGCAAGAAAAGAAGGATATCAAACCTATGTTCTCCCTTCGGACATCGGTGGCCGCTATAGCGTATTTAGTGCTGTCGGCTTATTTCCTCTTGCCTGCGCTGGGGTTGATATCGATGACTTTATGAAAGGCGCATATGATGCTATGGCTACTTTTGATAACGATGATTTGCACTCAAATATTTGCTACCAATATGCCTGCTCGCGCGACTATTTTTATCGCAAAGCTAAAAAATCTTGCGAACTTTTTGTCACCTACGAGCCACAATTTACTCAAATCGGTGAATGGCTCAAACAATTATTCGGCGAATCAGAAGGCAAAATGAAAAAGGGTCTGTTTCCCACTTCCGCTACTTTTTCTACCGACTTGCATTCGCTAGGACAGTTTATTCAGGACGGGTCTCCTGTGCTCTTTGAAACAATCATTTATGTCGAAAAGCCTGCTTATGATGTCTTAGTCCCACACGATGATTTAGATCTCGATGGCTTAAATTATTTAGAAAATAAATCTCTTTCTTTTGTCAATCATCAAGCCTTTGAAGGAACTCTACAAGCGCACACACAAGAAGGAAAGGTTCCTTGTATCGTTCTTGAATTAGATAGCATGAATCCTTACAATTTGGGCTATTTATTCTATTTCTTTATGCGAGCTTGTGCTATGAGCGCTTACTTGTTAGAGATTAATCCATTCAATCAGCCAGGCGTTGAAGTATACAAAAGAAATATGTTCCATTTGCTCGGCAAAAAAGGTTATTAAACTAAATTTATTTAGTTTTATATTTGAGCGTTTTCTTCTTTATTTTTCGTTGACTATCAACAATATTAAGTGATATAGTATTTAAGCGTATATGAGAAGCGGATGCTTAGCTCAGCTGGGAGAGCATCGCCTTTACACGGCGGAGGTCGGGGGTTCGATCCCCTCAGCATCCACCAGTAAACATCTACGCCGTTCAAAATATGGAGGGGTAGCGAAGAGGCTAAACGCGGCTGACTGTAAATCAGCTCCTTCGGGTTCGGCGGTTCGAATCTGCCCCCCTCCACCACTTCGTTGGGGTGTAGCCAAGTGGTAAGGCAATAGACTTTGACTCTATCATCGCGGTGGTCCGAATCCACCCACCCCAGCCAAAACATCACTCCCGTTAGCTCAGTCGGTAGAGCACTTGACTTTTAATCAAGGGGTCAGAAGTTCGAATCTTCTACGGGAGACCATTTATTCGGGCCCAGGTGGCGAAATAGGTAGACGCACAGGACTTAAAATCCTGCGGAAGTAAAATTCCGTACCGGTTCGATTCCGGTCCCGGGCACCAAAAAAGTTAAAAACCCATGCATTGCATGGGTTATTTTTATTGTTTACTTCTTATAAATCTATTAAAGAGTATCTAAAATTTGCGAACAGGCTTTAGCTAGTTGATCTGGGCAAGAAGTTGGTCTTAAGCCACACTTAATGTCAGACAATAATTCCTTTACTTCTTCTAGTTTCTTGCCAGCACATAGCCTAGCGACACCTTGGGTATTGCCTGGGCAGCCACCATTAAAACGAATAGAATTGACGAGATGTGTATTTGGGTCGTAATCAATTGTGATTAAGCGTGAACAGGTGCCTTGCGTTTTATATTCGAACATCATAGAAATTTCCTCTTTTTATTTACGATAATCATAACGATACTTTATTAAGAATGCAAACGAAGTGCATTGATAATAAAATTATAAACTTATTTCTGTTTACGATATAATAATTAAGATTATATGAACATTCTTCTTATTTATTTTACAGGAACATTTAATACTCGTTTCATTACTGAAATGGTAAGGAACGAATTCATCAAATATGGACATAGCGTTGAAATGGTTGAAGTCAACTATAAAACCGAAAGTATCAATACCGATAATTATGACTTAATTGGACTGGGTTATCCGATTTATGCCTTTAATTCCCCTCTTCCGTTCAATCGATTCTTAAAAACAAAAGTTAAATTTAAAAAAGGACAAAATTATTTCATCTACAAAAATAGCGGCGAAACACTAGGGCTCAACAACAGCTCAAGTCGCATTATTAAAAGAAGAATGAAACATCAAAAATTAAATTTAACAGGCGAATATCATTTTGTAATGCCGTACAACATCCACTTCCCCTTCGATGAAAACTTTATTAAAGAAATGATTGAAAAAGATCATAAATTATGTGAACTGATGGTCTATAACCTATGCAACGGCATTTATAGAACAATTAAGTCTAATATATTTTATGACTTTTTATCTTTTTGCATTTCAATTCAAAAAATTGGAGGTCCAATTAATTCATTTTTTTATCGAATTGATGAGAATAAATGTATTAAATGTTATAAATGTATTGATCAATGTCCCAGCGGCAACATTTACGAGAAAAAAGGCAAGATTGTTTTCCACCATCGATGTGATATGTGCATGAGATGCTCGTTTTATTGTCCGAGTGATGCGATTAAGATTGGCTTTTTACAAAATTGGAAAGTAAATCATTATTACCATTTGCCTTCTTTAGAACAAACATCAGCCGATAGAAAACCGTACATAACAAGCGAAAGTAAAGGATTTTATAAATGCTTTATCAAATATTTCGCTCAAATCGATTCAGATTATAGTAAACTTTTAAAGGTAAAAGAAGAGCGGGCAAAAAATGGAAATTGATTATAAACTTTTGGACAATATTTTTAAAAAAGATTATCAAGTTGTCAAAAAAATAGAAGGTGGGATGACTAATTTTTCTCATCTTATTTTTTCGAAAGGAAAATATTATATTCTCTATCAGGGAAGCGAATTTGCTAATTCAACCATCGACCGAGATTTAGAACAAAAAATACAAGCTGTTATCTACTCGCTTGGATTAACGAGTAAAAATATTTATTTCGATACCACTAACGGTGTCAAGATTAACGAATTTATTACTGGTGAATCGCTGAATAATATAGATAATTTTTCTTATGAGTCAGTAGCGAAATTACTCCATGCGCTTCACGATAAAAAAATAAAATGCGAAAAGACTTTTGAACCTCTTTCAGCGATGACAAATTATCTAGAAATTGCCAAAAGTAAGAACATTTTACTCGATTCTTCTTTTTACCAAATGTTTGAATATTTCAAGCAAAACTATCTCTATCTTAATTCGTTTGAAAAAATCCTTTGCCACAATGATTTTCAAAAGAGCAATATCGTATGTTCAGCGCATGACAAATATTATATGATTGATTTTGAATTCGCGATGAACAACGACCCAATATATGATATTGCGGCATTTGCCAACAACAAGATGGAGGAAGGCATTAAATTATTAAAATTCTATTTTAAAGGCAAAATAACTGATGACGATTATAAAAGATTTTATTTATATCGGATGTTTTTATCACTTCAATGGTATGTACTGGCTATGATTAAAAGCCAAAGCGAAGACCAAAAACTATTGAACTGCGATTTTAACGCAATTGGGCAATTCTTTTTAAATAATGCGAAAGAATGTTCTTTTCAACTAATTAATAATTAATTTTTCTTTTTTGAAAATAATTTGGCAATTTTTGCAAATAAGATGTTCATTGGCTTGGCGACTAGAGGCAAAAGCATCATAACCGCCAAAAAGATAAATGATGGGTATATGTCAACGAAGTTAAATTGTTCTTTGCTGACCAAAAAATTGGATAAATAAAATAAATATAAGCATAAATAGCCAATGCCTGCGGCAAGAATAAGTATTGGTTCAACGATAACTAAAACAGTTAAAATTCGCTTTTTGTTGTCATTCGATTTGGTGAGCAAAAAATCAAAGCAAGAAATATAAATAAAACCAGAAATGCCAAAGAAAACAATCGAAATAATTAGTATGAGAACAGAATCGAGCAACTCATTATTCTTGAACGAATAGATGATTAAAGAAGAGAATAAAACCATCAAAAATGAGGAAAATAAAATTAATAAAATACTTGACCAATTCTTTTTAGCCGATTGAAAGACATGTCTAGCGAATAACTTGGCATTTTCACCTTTAGTATTTTGCGATTTTGAAGAGTCCTTCTCTTCATCTTTTTCCGCGCCGACAACAATAAAATAATAATTATCTTCAGATTCTAATTCGTTGTTGGATTCTTTGATTTGAGGGATTTCATCTTTTTTTGATGATGATTTGTTATTTGTTTTATCAATCTCTTTCACATTTTCTTTATCTTTGATAAAGATAGGAAAAGAGAGATTCGTTTTTGATACTAATGCTTTTTTAATCGCTGTCGCATTATCGTTATTGATAAAATCACTTAAATCTATAGACACATATCGGCAATTTAATTTAGTTAAGTTCTCAAAAATTTGATTTATTTTATCAAGAATCTGTTCTTCAGTTTCAGTAGGAAGTTTTTTTAATTCAATAAGAGAGTTATAAATCGAATCTTTTAATTCTGACAATTTATCTTTGGTTGTATTAAAAAAAGAGCGCAAAACAATGTTTTTACTATTAACTTTATAATTTACCCAAATAACATCACTGCTATCTTGAAGCGGAAATTCAATTTGCATATCATCAAAGGATAAAGTGACTTTATTGAATCGATTTTCGCTATCAAAATCATTGTTTTCCAAAAAATCAAAAAGAAAATACTCGTTTTGTTTCAAATGAATAACCTTATTCAAATATTCGCTTTCAAACAAAATTTCGTTTTCTTTTTTACCATGAGTTGATTCGATTAATATTTTTAGCATAACAAAAATATTATAAATGGTAATTGATATATAAACAATAATCGCCTTTTAGACTAATCTCTCTTGAATAAATCACGTGTATAGAGTTTTTGAACAACATCGTTAAGACATTCTTCAAAACGATTGGCGACAATAAGATTAGATTGATGTTTAAATTCATCGATGTTATCGATGATTTCTACTCCCATAAAATCCTTCCTGCTAGATAATGGTTCGTATATAATAACGCGAACTTTTCGTTTGCTATTTAAAATGCAATCAATGATGTCTTGAATTGAACTTTGTCGAAAATCGGATGTTCCAGTTTTCATAACAAGTCGAAAAATGCCAATTGTGTCGCCGTCATTTATGCGAGCAAGAATTTGATTGGCGATGTATTTTTTTCTTGTTGCATTAGATTCAACAACCGCTTGGGGCAAACAGCTTGGGACATTAGAAAAATTAGCATTTAGTTGCTTAGTATCTTTTGGCAAGCAATATCCTCCATATCCAAATGAAGGATTGTTATAAAAATCGCCTATTCGCGGATCAGCGCAAACTCCATCGATAATATCTTGTGTGTTTAAGTCATTTGTTTCAGCAAATGTATCAAGTTCGTTAAAATACGCAACTCGCATTGCTAAATATGTATTAGAAAATAATTTAACTGACTCAGCTTCTTCTAACCCCAAAATAAGAGATAATGTGTCTTTTTTTAACGCACCATCTTTCAACAGGCTGGCAAACTTCTGTGCTTTTTCAATATGTTTTTTATCTTTTTTAGAGACACCAACAATAATTCTAGATGGATATAGATTGTCAAATAGAGCATGTCCCTCTCGCAAAAATTCAGGAGAAAAAAAGATATTGTCATATCCAAATTGATTAATTAAATGTCTTGTGTATCCAACCGGGACAGTTGATTTGATAATCACCATACACTTTCTATTGATTTTTAGCAATTTATTCAAAACATTTTCAATACTCGATGTATCAAAACGATTCATTTGTGAATCATAGTCCGTTGGTGTCGCAATCAAAACGATATCAGCATTTTTACAAATTTTTAAATCATCCGTTGCTAACAAATGTGTGTCATTGCTCTTAAAATAGTCTTCTATGTCCTTATCAACAATAGTCGGATGTCCTTTATTAATCAAATCAATTTTAGTTTTATCGACATCAATTAAAACAACATCGTTGTGTTTATTTAAAACAATAGCGTTGGATAATCCAACATACCCTATCCCAAAAATAATAATTTTCATATTAGCAATTATAAATATAGTTAGGACTATTTGTCATCGCTTTGTTTGCCTTCCTTTTCATCTTTGCCAACAAAAGCTTTGATTGCCGTTAAAAAAATTATTTTAATGTCCATCCATATATTAAACTTTTTAACATAATAGCCATCAAGTTCTGCTTTTTTCTCAATAGGCAAAGTGTCGCGTCCGTGGCATTGGGCCCAGCCAGACAAACCTGGTCTTATGCGATTGGCTCCATATTTATCTCTTTCAATAATTAAATCCTCTTGATTCCACAAAGCGGGGCGGGGACCAACAATTGACATTTGTCCAACAAAAATATTAAATACTTGCGGTAATTCATCAAGAGATGTCTTACGCAAAAATCTTCCAAATTTGGTGATGTATATTTCTGGATTATCGAGTAAATGAGTGGGCACATTGCTCGGAGCATCAATTCTCATTGTTCGAAATTTTAAAATATTGAAAATTTTTTTGTTTTTTCCAACGCGTTTTTGTTTGAAAAATACTGGCCCTTTAGATGTCATTTTAATAATAATCGCTATGAGCAAATACAGCCAACTGAATACAATAATCGTCAGCAACGACAAGAAAATGTCAAAAAATCTTTTAAATGGCAAATATATTTTTTGGCGTACGCTAAATTTCACATCCATCTTAAACACTACCGCAAATCAATCTTGTAAGATGTAATTATAGTTGCTAACAGCTTTTTTACATCATCATTTTTTTCCATATCAAACGCTTTCGATATATCAACAATTTCTTGTTCAATTGGATAAATAATATCTTTTTGCTCAATAAAAATACGATTGTTTTTTGTCTTGGCCTGCGTTTTCTTATCGAGCAACAACTCCTCATACAATTTTTCCCCAGGTCTTAAACCTGTCTCAACAATGTCAATATCGCGATAAGGAATAAAACCTGCTTGTCTAATCATTTTGAGAGCGAGATTGTAGATTTTTACAGGTTTTCCCATATCTAGGATAAAAATTTCGCCACCCTTTGCAAAAAGACCACACTGAAGAATTAGCGAAACAGCCTCTGGTATTGTCATAAAATATCTGATGATATCTTTATGTGTGATAGTTACTGGACCGCCTTCTTCGATTTGTTTTCTAAACAACGGGACGACAGAACCATTAGATCCTAAAACATTTCCAAATCGAACTGCGGCATAAACAGTTGAATTTGATTTATTTGCAAAGAATTGAATGATTGTTTCGGCAAAACGTTTTGTAGCTCCCATTACATTAGTTGGTCTAACAGCTTTGTCAGTTGAAACCAAGACCATTTTCTTGACTTTAAATTCTTCACATAGCTTTGCCACATTATAAGTGCCAATTACATTTGTTCTAATTGCTTCCATTGGAGAATCTTCCATAAGTGGAACATGCTTATAAGCAGCGGCATGATAAACATAATTTGGCTTAAATTGTTTAAAAATTTGTCTTATTCTTTTTTCGTTGTATGTCGATCCTATCAAAGTGACCAATTGAGTTTTTATTGAAGAATTATTTTTAATGTATCTATTTAACTCTTGTTGAATGTCGTATACGCCATTTTCATAGATATCAAACAAAATCAGTAGCGATGGATTTGTTTTAATAATTTGTCTTACAAGCTCTGAACCTATAGATCCTCCGGCACCGGTGACTAAAACGATTTTACTTTGAAGCATTGTGTTAATTTCTTTATTATCTAACTTAATTGGGTCTCGGCAAAGCAAATCGTTTAAATCAACATCAATTATATGTTTTGCATTCGGCGAATCCATTTCGGACAACAAAGGCATTCTTCTTACGCGAACGTCGCATGGCTCTAGGTAGTCAAGTATCGTTCTTAATTTTTGTTCTTCTAAATCTGAGATAGCAATAATGACTTCTTCAATTTTGTATGTATCAATAAAATTAGCCAAATTACTAATTGGGCCAACAACAGGAATACCACTAAATGTACCACCAATCTTGTTTGGATCATCATCTGCCAAAACAACAATATTGTTTCTACTTTTTTTGTTGCTGACACTATCGTCTATAACTATTTTAGCAGCACCGCCAGCGCCAACTATAAGAGTTCTAATTCTAGTCTTTTGAGTTTTTTGCTTGAAATAATAATTAAATAAGGCGAAAATCCTGTGCCATGCTCGAAACGCTGGAATTAAAAGCACTAGAACAATTGCCGATAAAAAATAAGGAAAAATGAAACGGACAGTAAATAATTCTTTATAATTAGGTATTAAAAAGATTCCACAAAATGACACCAATTCGACCACAAATACGATAATCATTGTTTTGAGTGCGTCGCTAATGCCGAAGTTACGAGTTAAAATTTTGTATGTCCCGGCAAAAAATAAAACAACCACCAAAACAAAAGACACAATTAGCGAAAATACAGTAAAATCAATCCAGTAGGTTGAAAAGGTATTAAAAGAGAAGTAACTTAGAAATGAAAGTAAATTAACAATAAATCCTATTAGCAAGTCAGCAGGAATATACAAATAATGAGCTATTTTTTTGTTCTTCGTTTTTTTCATCTTTTACATTTTATCTAAATTATGTAAGTATAGCAAGAAGACAGACTTCATTAATATGAAATCTGTTAACTCATTAACGTATGGCTAATACCATTGCCTATGTTTTGAATACTATGCGTATAAAGTACTTTTATAGAAACCAACTGTGGGTTATCTCCATTTACGATACTAACAATAATTTCTCCAGTTTGAACATTTTGTTGAATGATTTCTGATTCGCCAATAACAGTATAAAATATCTCTTTTTTATGTGTGTGATAATGCCCGCCTTTGATGATGCCAGGATAAGAAACATTATCACTGATTTGTCCCCACTTTTTGGATTTATAGACTTCCTCAAAATATCCTCTAGAATCTGCTGCGTAATTGAAACTATATCCAGGATCACTCAAATAATCACAAAATGTTTTGAATAGTTTTAATTCAAATTCGTCATGAATAATAGGTAGATGCCTATCGGATTCTATTTCACCTTTGAAATAGTATAGCAAATCAGCCAATTTTCCCAAAGAACAATCGTAGGTTGGTGCTATATACAAAATATCTTTTGAACCATGATGTTCTTTGGCTTCAATTACTTTTAAAAATTCATCAACGATATCATCGATATAATTGTAGTGAACAACATAATTTCTATCTCTTATCTCAATCGGCAAATCATGAGCAATGTTGTAGCAAAAAGTTGCAGCGGCCGAATTATAATTAGGGCGGCACCATTTTCCAAAAGCGTTTGCTAATCGATAAATATAAACAGGTAATCTAGAAGCAAATAAATAATCCTCGCCCATTTTTTTAGATTTGCCATAATCATTATCAAGCACAGCCTGAATTGAGCTCGACATAATAATAGGTGTCATTAGATTATTAGTCTTTATCAAATCGATAAGTTTTTTAGTAAAATTTGAATTGCCATCATAAAACTCTTCATTAGTTAAAGGACGGTTGATGCCTGCCAAATGGACAATAAATTCAGCTTGCAAAACATATTTACGCAAATCCTCTTCGGAAGATTCTAAATCATAAGCAAAAACTTCATGCCCTTTTCTTTTAAGCAGGACACACATATGTTTACCAATAAAACCATTGGAACCGGTGACGAGAACTTTCATTATTCTTTTCTCCAAACCATTTTGTTAACAACACCAGTATACGATTGTATGAGTTTAACAACTTTATCGCTGACATTTGTATCGGTATAATCATCAACTGGTTTGCATCCTTCTTTATCTTTAACGGCAACTTCAACGGCTTGTAACAAATTTTTTTCATCAATACCCGCTAAAACGAAACAAGCATTATCTAAAGCCTCAGGTCTTTCGGTTGATGTTCTAATACAAACTGCAGCAATCGGCTTATGAATAGAGGCATAAAAAGAACTTTCTTCAGGTAATGTTCCACTATCGCTAACTACGCAAAAGGCATTCATTTGTAAATTGTTATAATCATGAAAACCTAATGGCTCATGCATAACAACTCTTTTATCTAACTTAAAACCAGATGCCTCTAGTTTCTTTTTGCTGCGAGGATGGCAACTATATAAAATTGGCATATCATATTTTTCAGCCAATTTATTGATGGCAGTGAAAAGTGAATAAAAGTTCTTATCTGTATCGATATTTTCTTCTCGATGAGCGCTCAACAAAATATATTTATTTTTTTCGAGATTAAGTCTTTTGAGAATGTCACTATCCACTATTTGTTCAAGATTATTAGTAAGAACTTCTGCCATCGGCGAACCAGTGACATATGTTCTCTCTTTTGGTAACCCACAATCAGCTAAATATCGTCGTGCATGCTCGCTATAGGCGAGGTTGACATCAGAAATAATGTCAACGATTCTTCTATTTGTCTCTTCTGGCAAACACTCGTCTTTGCAGCGATTACCGGCCTCCATATGAAAAATGGGTATATGCAATCGTTTGGCGCCAATAACAGATAAACAACTATTTGTATCGCCTAAAACTAAAACAGCATCTGGCTTAGTTTCAACCATGACTTGATATGATTTAGCGATAATATTGCCCATGGTTTCGCCTAAATCTTTACCGACTGCATCGAGATATATATCAGGATCTTTAATACCTAAATCTTTAAAAAATACACCATTCAATGTGTAATCATAATTTTGACCGGTGTGAACAAGTAAAGTGTCAAAATAGTCACGACACTTATTAATGACAGCAGCCAAACGAATAATTTCAGGGCGAGTGCCAACAATAATTAAGAGTTTTAATTTTCCGTTATCTTTAAAATTCATTTCATTACCCTCTATTCGTGTTGCTTAACAGGTCCGCCAAACAATTCTAATTTTTTAAGTAATTCTTCCATGCCTTTGACATCAAGGCGACCTGTATTATGAGATGTGTAACTTTCTCCTAAATTGAGTTTTTTATTTCCTTTGGAAAAATATTTGTCGTAATTTAAATCTCTATTGTCCGCTTTAACGCAGAAAAAGTTGCCTAAATCAATTGCTTTTAGCATTTCTTCTTGTGTGACAAGTGTTTCGTATAACTTTTCACCATGTCTTGTTCCAATATAGCTGATGCCAGTTTTGCTACCAGTTAGGTTGATGACAGCTTGAGCGAGAGTTTCAATCGTTGCAGCAGGTGCTTTTTGTACAAACAAATCACCTTGTTCGCCGTGTTCAAATGCATAGAGTACCAAATCAACAGCATCATCGAGCGTCATCATAAATCTAGTCATGTCTGGGTTGGTGATTGTGATTGGTTTTCCTTCATGAATTTGATTTAAAAATAAAGGAATAACACTACCGCGAGACGCCATAACATTTCCATAGCGAGTTAAGCATAAAACCGTATCACCTGGTAGCATTTGTCTACTACGTGCAATAACATTCTTTTCCATTAAAGCTTTCGTAATGCCCATAGCATTGATTGGATATGCCGCTTTATCAGTTGAAAGAAAAATGGCTTTTTTAACATGGTTACGAACACAAGCGGTTATAACATTATCAGAACCAATGATATTAGTTCGCACGGCTTCCATTGGGTAAAATTCGCAAGAAGGAACTTGTTTTAAAGCCGCAGCATTGAATACATAATCAACTCCTCTAAAAGCATCGATAATTGAATCCAAATTTCTAACATCACCAATATAAAACTTTAATTTATCATTATTGTACGCTCTGCGCATATCATCTTGTTTTTTTTCATCACGAGATAAGATTCTAATTTCTTTTACATCAGTATTCAAAAACCTATCAACTACTGCATGGCCAAACGAACCTGTTCCACCTGTTATAAGTAAAATTTTGTTTTTTAAAATAGAAACATTTTTGGCGGCATATTCAATTAACTTCTCTTTGACTCTTTCGAGTTTGAGTTGATCAGCTTTTAATTCACACTGCTCATAAGAAACATAGGTTCTTAATGGCATACCTACAATTTGGCTTGCTTCTTGTTGTGTTAATCTGCAATTTTTGCGTATTTCTCGTAATGATATAGAAGACATACCAGTATTTTATGATAAATTTGAAAACTAATAAATACTAAAATGCTGTTTTTGCACATTTGCATAATTGTATCTAGCTGGCTTAATGAACATTTTTATATTTTTTTAATCCGTAAAATGCCCATCTTAGTACATAAAACATACTCGATAGCCAATTAATTTTTTGTGTTTTATGATAAATGTAGTACATGTGTTTGATGAGTTTCCATTTATTGTGTGATTTGCTATTGGCATGAATAATATATGTAGCTAGCACGTTTTTGTTGCCCACGGCGACAAAACCTTTTTTAAGAATATTCAACCAAAACACATAATCTTCAGCTTTGCTAATGTCTTCTGGAAAATATACTTCTCCAATTGCTGTTCTATCATACATAGTTGTTAAGCACGACATTGGGTTACCTTTCAAAGCTAATTTGTAATCAATTCGTTCTGGAACTATAAAATCAGTACATGTGTGTTCAGCTTTTCTGCGATAACTTGATGTAATTAACGGACCATTGGTTTGGATAAATTCCAGTTGATTCGACAAGTAATTTTCATCTAATAAATCATCAGAGTCCAAAAATGTTATGTACCTGCCTTTTGCAAATTTCAATCCTATATTTCTTGCAACAGATGTTCCGCTATTCTTGTCCGTTTTCAAGACATGTATACGCGAATCACCCGCCACCAAATGTTCAATAAATTCAAATGATCCGTCATCAGAACAATCGTCGACAATAATCCATTCCCAAGTTAAACATTTTTGATTTATGACGCTTTTATAAGTATCAAAGATAAAATTTTTACTCCTGTAGGAAGGAGTTATTATGCTAACAACAATATCGCGATTGATTTCCATCTTTATGAATTATATTGCTTGATTAGGAATATGTCAAATTACACACGCGCTTAGTTTTTGTTTCATACATTAGAAAAATCTAATATAATTTGTGGTGTAATGTCTGGAGAGTTTTATGAAAAGGTTATTGTTCATCGCTTCTTTGCCAAATAAGAAAAAAATGTATGATGGTGAAAGGAATAAATCAAAAGAGGTTTTGTGGTGCTTAAAACAGTTAAATTGCAAAATAGATGTAATCGATTTAACTAAAATCCAAATTTTTCAAATTTTAAAATTATATCTATTGCTCAAAATTAGGCGATATGATGTTTTATTCGTTTCAAAATGCATTGTTGGTGGCAGTCTTGCTCTAAGACTTTTTAATAAATGGCAACCTAAAAATAAAAAAACAAGCAAATGGTTCTATATCATCGGAAATGGCGATATAGGTTTTGAGGATAAAAAAATCTATTATGACGAAATTAATAAATGTGATTATTTAATCGTCGAAAGTCCTATTGTTGAACAAACTCTTAAACAAAAAGTTGACTCTCCAAAATATCTCTTATTTCCTTGCGTAAAAAAAATATATGATCTTGAGCAGCGAGAGAAAATTTATACAAATGACACGGTATTAAAAGCTATCTACTTCTCCCGAATACACGAGAAAAAAGGTGTTCTAGACGCCATCAACGCTGTCATAGCTGTAAATGAAAAAATGAATAAAATATGCTTTACTCTTGACATCGCGGGTGGCGTAAATCGCAAAGAAACGTGTACTATCGAAACAGAGAAAAAAGTAATAGAATATAGCAAAAAATATTCTTACATAAATTATTTGAAATTGTCATTGAGAGCGTCCGATAAAAAATCATATGAGCGACTCAGCGAATATGATTTGCATATGTTCCCGTCACATTTTTCTCAGGAATGTGCTCCTGGCTCCGTTATCGATATGTTCATTGCTGGTGTCCCCACCATTTCTTCAAGATTTGAATCGAGCAAATATATCATGTCTGAAGCAAATAGTTTCTTTTTTGAAATGAATAATTTAGAACAATTGATTGAACGATTAATATTTATCTACAACAACAAACAAATATTGAATCGAAAAAGAAATGAACTCTATTTAGAGAAAAATAAATATAGTCGTGAAAGTTTTGTTGATTTTCTTAAAAAGAACAATATCATTTAATTAATCAAGACGAAAATTAGTTTTAAAAGAGGCAATAAATATTCATATGAACAAAAATATCAATGTGTTGGAAGTTATCAATTCATTAAAACCAACCGGCGGAGCGGAAACATTCGCCATAAATTTATGTTTGGCAATGAACAAGAAAGTAAATCTAAAAGTTGCTATTCTATTCAATGAGCACACGAAAGCATTTATTGATACGTTGGAGCAGAATAACATTGAATATTTTTTTCTTGGAAAGAAAAAAGGCATTGATTTTAAATGTGCAAAAAGGTTAAAGGATATAATTATCAAACATAATATTCATTTTATACACACGGAAAACAACGCACTAATAACGACTTATTTAGCTACAAGGAAAAATAATTTAAGAAAAAAAGTTGTTATCCTTCACACAATTCACACTTTGCCAGGATTGGAAGGTGGAAAAATTTCTAATTACTTGATGAAGCATATTTTTAGAAAGAAAATTGCAATACCAGTCAACATTATCGACGATGATAATGTAAAAAAATATTACAAATTACAATACGTACCAGTCATAGAGAATGGCGTTGATATTTCTAAGTTTGCGAATACCAATGAACTTAAAAATCGAAAAACAGACTTAGTTATGTTTGCAAGATTCGAAGAGCAAAAAAATCATGCCTTAGCTATCAAAATTTTTGAAACAGTTATTAAAAAAGTAAAGAATTTTAAGGCGGTGCTATACGGCAGCGGAAGTTTAAAGCCGGAAATTGAAAAAACAATCGCCGAAAAAGGGCTGTCAGAATCGATAATCTTAGCAGGTCAAGTCGACAATAGAAAAATTCCAGAAATATTGTCAAATGCCAAAATTTCTTTTCTGTGTTCTGTGTGGGAAATGAAATCAATTTCAATCATAGAAGCACTTTCATCTGGCTGCATCATGTTAGCTAGTGATTGCTTGGGAAATAAAACGATAATCAATGATGGAGTAAATGGATTCTTGATTTCAAACGAATTTCCAGAGAAATATTCAGACAAAATAATTGATATAATAACTTGTCCTAATAAATATCAGCAAATTTCTTACAATGCTGTTGAGTCATCAAAAAAATATTCTATCGACCAAACTGCAGAAGAATATTTAAAATTGTTTGTAGAAAATGCAAAATAAGTATATGATTCTGAGACTAGATGAACAAAATTTTGTAGTTGAAAACGATGTGTACTTCACAAATGATTTTGAATTGTTCTCAAAAATAGTATCTATCGCAAAAAAATGGTCAATTGCAAAAAATTGTTTTAATAGTCAAAAAATTGTTAATCAAAAAAAATCTATTGATAATTTTTTAAGAAACAAATCGCAAAAACTAACTGTTAAAATAATTTGCATTGACGATAAAGATGGAATTTTAATGAATGATCAAAATATGGTTTCTAAATTAAATTGCCGTTTTGATTGCCCTGTTTTAATTTTTAGTGGTTGCGAAAAAACTAAAATTCCTTCATTTATTAAACAATTTCAGTTGACAAAATATAGCACTGAAGCAAATTTTGTAGAAAAAAAACATCTGTCGGTGAAATTTAATAATAAAATTTTGTTTGTTCCAAAGATTAAAACAAAAAGAATATGGATGCTACTATTAACCCTTTTATTAGGGTGTTTTGGTAATGCTTGTTTTTACTTTTCTGGTTTTTTTGATATAAGCACGCAAATCGACTCAACATATCAATATATAGGTAAAAAAGCTAATGAAAGTGACAATAATTATAGTCACGCCGAATATATTTCAAATACTCCCCTCAACATTCTTGGTGAAGGTGGTGCAAATGAAATAATGAATTTAGCTAGTGGATATAATTCTTTCACGCCATATTATTATGTTTCAACTAGTGATTTTAGAGAAACTAAGTATGTTCCGTTTTACATAAGGGCGTATTCTAAAGATTTATCCGATATTAAAATAACCTTTGCAAACGGAAAAACTAAAAATATAACACTAATTTCATCTGGAACAGATTTGGGATATGCAGCCCCAACAAACGATGAATCAATATCAACATACAATGTCTTTTCAAAAATCGCTCTTAAAAGAAAATTTTACTTGCCCAACGATTTCCGAGACAATAATTCAAAAACATTATTCCTAACCACATCGCTGATTGAAGAAATTAAAAACGAAGATGAGAAAATCGAAGATTATATTGCCAATCCCGAGCAACATGTAATACTCACCATTGGCGAGTATCAATACGAATATTCAATTGCAAATTTACTTGTTGACGATTATGGACATACGCCCATTTTTAAGATGTTCTTAGGCGATTTTGCATACTTAAATCTTAGTTTTTTAAGCGAGAGTCTTTATGCGAATATGTGTTTTGATTCCTCGTCTAGTTACATTAATACCCAGACGCTAGTTAGTTCATCGTTGCTGCCCTATTTCCAAGAAGGCGATTGCTTCATAGGATATAGTTATATTCAGGGATTAAAGACAGAAATTTCTGAATTTACCGAATTATCTAATTTATACACTATTTCGCTTTTCGGTAAAGAAAGCAACTGGAGCAACATTGCAAAATATCTTTTTATTTTTGCTGGCATAATATTGGAAATAATTTTTGCCCTGCTAATTTACAAATATTCAAAATCTCTTGAAAGTTTCTGTAAACATTCACCAATTATTTTTAACTTGTTGTTAACATTGCTAATACTAATTCCTCCTATATTTGTTAGCGTTTGCCTCAATATATATCAAGTAGCAAATAATTTTAATTTTTCTTCATATAAGATTCTAAACTCGTTTGGTGGTTTGTTTTGCTTAATATCTTTTTTGTGCATTATTACAGTCTTATTTTTGCCAAAAATTGTTAAAAAATTATTAAATAGGAGAAAAAAATCTTATGAAACTCTTCATGAGTGATTTATGGCTCCGTTTTATTTCAGGAAAAAACAAACAAAGAATAATTATCGAATTATCTATTTTTATTTTATTTTTCTTGATGTTTTACATCACGATGACATTGAACTATATATATCCATGGAATCTCGTTAATATAGCATTATATGCAATTTTGTCTCTAATGATTTTAGCTTGGTGCCTTTTATATCAAAAACTCATTTTCGACTATTTCTTTTTTATACTGATCATTTTCAATTTGTTGATTCCTATAAACAGCATCTTGAATGGCATCTTTTATTTTGATACCACTGTTCTTTTATTAAGCGCGACATGTTTTATTTTCTATCAAATACTGAGAATAAAAAAATATCGTGTAGCAATATGTTCCATATTCGGAATAGCAGGTATATGCTTCTTACTAAGTTTTACCATTTTTTATTTTGATTCAATAATCAAATTAGATGGGGCGAGAATAGGGGCTGATTTTGGCGATTTGAATATTGTTGGATATATTTTCCTTTATCTTTTTTGTTATTACATATATGTTGGCTTAATCAAAAAACGATGGCTATTAATAATCCCAGCGGTTTATTCTGTTATTTTAATTTTTGTAACAGGAAGTAGAAGCGCATTATTGATTGCTATTTTAGTATTAATAATTGCTATTTTTGCTTTTTTTGGCCGCAAAAAAATTCAATATTCGATACTAGTCACTATAGTGGCAGCTTGCTGCTTTGTTTTAATTCTATTTTTACCGCCAATGGCTAATTTAAGAACTAGATTATTTAGTTCGATCGAAACACTGTTTTCAATCAATATTCTTAACTCATACGAGCCCCGTCTATTTTTGTTTATTGAAGGGATAGAATTTTGTTTAAAGAGACCATTTTTGGGATATGGTGGAGTATTTACATTTGGCAATTATTCGTTTTCTGGCCACTTTTCTCATAACAACATTGTTGAGCTTTGGTTTAATTATGGATTTATCGAGGTGATTTTATTTCAATTACTAATTTTTATTCCGCTCTACAAAGCTATCAAAAGAAACACAAGCGATAAAAAATTAATAATTATGTTTGCTACCGCCATCTTTTTGATACAATTTTTTTATGCTAATTACACAATTAAAATTGACTATATCGTGATGGCAATTATGATGGGTTCTGCCAACGAAGTTGATAATAGTAATCTATTTGAAATTTACATGGTAAAAAATAAAAATAATCAAAAATATTTTAAAATCAGCATATAAAGGAGCTTAAGATGAGTATCAAACAAGCAATTAGTTTAAAAGAATTACAAAAAATTTATGTGAAAGCAATGGTAATTTTAGATTCTTTTCTTCGAGAGCACAATATTAAATATTTTATGGCGTTTGGGACGCTACTAGGCGCGGTTAGAGAAAAAGGATTTATTCCTTGGGACGATGATGTCGATGTTGCAACTCTTAGGGAAGATTTCAACAAATTGTACAATTTTATTGACGACATAGAAAATTATAGCGGCGGACTTCTCTACGCCGAATATTATCAGAAAGACAAAAATTGTATCCATCCATTCATAAGAATTATTTTGAAAAATGTTTATAGCAACGCTATGCTCGCAAAAAAATATAATCATCAAGTACACATCGACATTTTTGTGTTAGATTTTATACCAGAAGATAAAAAATGTTTTGAAAAAATAAGGCGTAAAATGAAAACATATAATTTTATGCAATATGTCAAAACAAGATTAATCGATAAACAAACGTTTTCCAAAAGAATAGGTTTGTTCTTTTTAAAGGTACTTCTATCACCATTTAGTTTGCACCATATAAATAAAAAAATAGACTACTATTCAGAAAAATATGGTAAAAGAACTGATAAGTTTGTCAGACAAATGTTTATATCGCGGCCAATAAACCAAAAAGTTTTTGATAGTGATTGTTTTACAAGTACAGTTTTGATTAATTTTGAAGGGCAAAAATTTCCTGCGCCGATTGAATACAACAAAATGCTCTACCAAACTTACGGATCAGATTATATGACTCCAAAAAAAGATGATAGATTTATTAACGAGACTGGAAATTACACTATCGATTCTGAAATATACCATATTTGGGAAAATAAATAATCAATTGTTAAACGCCAATTTTCATTATTTTTTTGAAATCATTTTTGTGTAGCCCAACAATGAAATTTGCACAAATAACAGCTAATCCAACTACTAGGGATATAACAAACCAAAGCCAATAATTACTGATGTATCGCAAAAAGAAGATTGCTAAGAAATCAAAAAGGCAGATTAACAACATACCAAAAATCGTTTTAACATTCATTGGCGATCTTTTAAAAATTGCCCAAACTTCAATATATTTAGTAAGATTTACAATTATTTCCGAAACCAAAAGAGCATTGCATAAACCATAAATAGGATCGTAAGAAAAAATAAAACAGCAAATGGAAAAGACACCTAATTTAATAGCGCCGTTCAGCAACTCATATTTTTCATTGCCCGTCATTGATAACATTGTTCCTGTAGGTCCAGACAATTCGTTAACAGCTGACTGGGTAGTCAAGATAATTAAAATAAGTGGATAAATCGTGTAAGAGGACCCAAAAAACAGAAGAAAATTTTCACTTTGAGTAATTAAAAAAATATAAAACGGGATGCAAACATAAGAATTTACGCGTGTACTGAGTCGATAAATATCAATTAGCCCGGATATATCGCCTTCACGCTTTAACTTTGCATATAAAGGTTTTGTTAAGTTGTTAACAACTCCTGTTACAACAGAAAGTAATTGAAGCATTGATAGTGAAACAGATATAACACCTAAAACCTGCGAATTATTGAAAAAAGCACCTTGAAAAATTTTGGTCAAGTTCGTAGTAAGTGAATAAGTGATAGTTACACCAAAAAAGAAAGAAATGCTTAAATATTCTTTTTTGGTGAGTGTTAAAGAAAGTTTATGAAAAAACTTTCTCAAAATGAATATGGCAATTAAACCATATATTACTAGGTAATACAGCAAATAGTTTTCACTGAAATATACTAACTTTCCAAAGCCAAGAAAAACAAAAGTTAAGACAAACATTGCCAATTTAGGAAGGATGTTTTCAATAAATATGGATTCGTGGTATTTGCCAATTCCTTGGTAATAAGATGCGCCCAATGTGTTAACACTCATAACAATTGCAACAGCCAAAATCAATAATGATAAATTTAGATTGTTTTCTAAACCTGTCGTATAGTTGTACAAAATATAAAATAATATAGGGGTAAGAAATGCGAGCAAAAAGAAAAAGAATGTAAATACTTTATCCATCAATTGCCCATTGTGTACGGAATTTTTTGCTTCCCTAATAACAAAATAAGAAAGACCAAAAACAAAAAACGAAGAAAAAGTCGTAGCAATCGAAACTAAATATTGAAGATCACCATAAACGGAAGAACCTAAAAATCGAGCTAAAACAAAATTAAAACCAAAACCAAAAAAGGCACTTATGATAGAAAAAATAAATGGCAGAATATTTTTAAACTTTTCGGATTTATGTTTGGCTGCTTTTTTTTGTTCCATTGAATGATACTAATCTTTTTTGTCTTTAATGTCTGAAACAAGTTTCGTTGAAGAAATGCGTTGAGTATATGGAAGATATACTATATCTACTCCTACCGCAGACAATTCTTCTTCATACTTATTCCATTTGTCAGTTCCTTTCCAATCGTCCCCAACAACAATGGCATCGACATTATATTTTTCGCATGCTGATTTTTTATCCATGTTTTCTTGAACAATTGCTTTATAAACGAAGGGTAAGCATCTAATTATCTTGATTCTATCTTCGAAACATATAATCGAATGTTTGCCTTTATACGAAACTAGATCATCTGATGTAACACCAACAATAAGTTTATTGCACATTTTGCTTGCTCTTCTTAAAACATTAAGATGACCAATGTGAAACATATCATAAACGCCTGTTGTATATATTGTGTCGTAATGGTTGAAGCACTTATTTTTGTAGAGATAAAGATAATGATCTAGCGAATATAAAATCCATTTTTCTTCTCCTGTAGTACAGAGTTCATAAGCATTTGGTTTAAATTCTTCATTTTTAAGCGGCCCATATAAATTTTGCCAAACATTCAATGGACGTGGCAGAGGATACTTTCTCGGAACAAATAATTCTCCTACTCTTTGTTTAAATAATCCGCGCAAAAAATATTTTTCTTCACCGTTGGCGATTCTTGAAAAATCAAGATCAAAGCAACGATCAATATATTCATATGGGCATAAATACTTAATACCCGCTAATTTAAAAGCATTGTTAAAGTATTTGGTCGTAGATACGCCATATATCTCGGATAAAAAACCAAACAAATTGAAATATTCATCTCCAAAGTATTCAGAATAAAAATCGAATGGTTCTTCAGGATTTTTAAGAACTTTTTCTGGCGAGAGAAAAGTAAATCGTTCAATGAATTCTTGATTTTTCCATTTTTTCGACATCAAATTGTACAAACCGCCAAAAACTCCATCAGCGCCCGAGCCAGTAATAATATTTTCTAAGCCGAAATCAAGGGCACGCAAGCCAATTTTATACAATCCAATTTCAATTGATGATAAAGGCTCTCCTTTTTGAAGCATCAAATCATCTTGATTATCCAAAACATCTTGGAATGTGACAGGCACTTCTATTAAACGCAGGCCAAATTTTTCGGCATAGATTCTAGCTTGATGAGTTTCGTCGACTCCCTCAGCTTCAGGATATTTAAGCGTAAAAGCAATTGTGCCTTTAGGACAATATGATGCCAATAGAGCGGAATCAATTCCACCGCTTAGAGAAATTCCTGTTTTGGTAAAATCAATTTTAGAAAAAAAGTCCTTCAGATAATTGTCTAAATCCTCTTGGGTACGAATTTCTACCCTAGGAAAATTTTCAATAGACAAGTCAATTTTGGAATCAAGTGGGGATACATCTTTTGGCAAATCTCGATAAACGAGAAATGTTGATAAACATTTGGAAATAGAATCGTTCATTTTTAACACACCTCAAATATTAGATTATAAACATTTGAAATATTTATTCAATGTTGAATAACTTCTTATTCTAAAAGTCAGCTCTGTGCATAAATTTATTATGCTTGATTTTAAGCCCAGCAGAATGTAAATAATGAAAAAATTTTTTTGCTATTTTCATATCACTTTTTGAGCAAAATAAATGAATGTTGTTTAAATTCACATTTTTGTTAACGAACATTATTTTAAAAAGTGGGGTAGTTTCGCGAAATTTGATTTTTTGTACCACAACTGCTTTTAACTCTGAAATGACAATTCTCAAGCGCGCTTGATGATAATGGGCATCGCTAACAACTTGGTTTGGAGTATTGTCATCATAAAAAAGGATTTCTTTTGGCGTAAGCATAACTGCTGTCTGAGAAAATTTTTCTCCTTCACATAATTGAGCTAAGCCATACATTAAACAAATACCATCTTCTTGATGGTCTAAAACTACCTTCGCCATAGCGATTTAATTATAAATTAAGATACAAAAAATGTAAAACACGAATAATTTAACCTATTTTTAATCAATAGTTTTTAATGAATCGCTCATATCAATTTTTTCAACTTTCGGGTAAAGGAAAAAATTAACCAGTAAAGTTAAAACAACTATTAGAACAAACGATCCAATATATGAGTACCACTTAATATTGTTAACGCTGCCAAAATCAAGCCAAATCAAGACATATTTCATTAAAACATGACCGACTGGCAGCCCAAATAATCCACCCACAATCGACAGAGTAAATGTTTCTCTAAAAGTATAAAACGAACACTCGATGTCACGATAGCCCAAAACCTTAAGTGTAGCTAATTCTCTCGACCTTTCACTGACATTCATATTGACTAGATTAAAGATGATTAAAGCACATAATACACACGCTAGAATTGTTACAGCAGCACTAATAATCTTCATCGGATCACTTATACCACCATAAAGAGGATCATCAACAAGAGCAAACGAATTATCGAGTAATCCTAGACCCACAAATACTAAAACAGTCGATCCCATGACAGAAAGAATAGTAAGAATCATGTTTTTCTTGTATCTGAATATATTTCGAGCGCTTGATTTAAAACGAAATGCTAAGTGTTTCCAAATAAAAGGGATTCTTTCCAACAAAATCTTTTTACCTGGCTTTGGAGCTTTATAAGTCAACAAACTTGCTGGAGATTCATTTAAATTAGAAATAATAACACTCAAACAAATAGCCAAAACTGTAAGTAAAAGAATAGCTGAAAATAATAAACCTATCCAAATATTACCGCTAAACATTAACGGCCCCATATGAAAAGATATGTCAAAAGTTGGATGAATGATAGCGGGCAAACAAAAGATACCTGTCGTGATGCCGACAACTGCACCGATAATTACAATAAGAGCATTAAACCAAAAATATTTGCCAATAATTTTGTTTCTTTGTATCCCTAGCGAATAATAACAGCCAATAACCGAACGGTCATCGGCAATTAGACGATTAGTAGAAATCGAGGCCACTAATGCACAAACCAAAATGAAAAAAATAGGAAAAATGATTGCTATCAAGCCAACTTTGTTAATAGCCGCATCAAAGGAAGCATAGCCGGCGTTTTCATAAAGTGTTAAAACAGCAACATTTTCTGTGCCGAGCGCTTCTTCATATTCAAGTTTAGTCTCGTTGACAAATTTTTCGTAGTCGTCTTCTAACAGTTTGGTATCTTTATGCAGTCTGATGCTAATTTCGTTATTAGGAATAAAAGAGGCTGGTACACCCATAAAAGAAAAACCGGTATCAAAATACATAATTATATCGAGGTATAAATCAGAATCTAAAAGATAGGGCTCGCCAACATTAGCCGAATATAAAGGTGAAAACACTTTTCCTACCACTGTTATTTCTTGTTCAGTCTTTAAAATAGGATTCTCAATAGTTATTGTATCGCCGATTTTGTAGTCGGTCAGAAAACCATCCGGCAGTTCGATGACACATTCGTTTTCGTTTTGTGGCCATCGCCCTCTTTTTAACTCGATGGTATTAACATCTTGCTTATCTAAATCTAAATAATAATATCGAATAAGTTGATTGTCATTCGATTGCTTGTTGTCCATTGTGAAATACGATTCATATTTAAGAATATTGTTATTATTTTCAAAGTAATCAAGCTCGTCGCTGGTAAATCCAGTACTATTTTGTGATTTGACTAATAAGTCAGAAACATTGTGTTCTTCTAAATTATAACGATAGCTTTTCGTCATGGCGTCAGGACATACGCCAAGACCAGCACAAAGAAAAAGAGAGACAGAAATAATCGAAACCATCAAAGCAAATCGCGCTTTGTTGACTTTGAACATGCGAGCGACAGTTTTTCCAAATGCTTTCATAACGCTGCCCTACTACCACTTGATGTTGCGAATATCCATCGGATGTTCATTGACCACAATTTCTTCGATACGACCATTTTTAACATGTATCGTTTTATTGCCCATGTCTTTAAGCGCACTATTATGAGTCACAATAATCACAGTTTTGTTGTTTTTGCGACAAATATTTTGAAGAATCGATAAAATAACTTTTCCAGTTTTATAGTCTAAAGCTCCTGTTGGTTCATCGCAAAGAATGATATCAGGATTTTTAGCGATGGCGCGAGCGATACTAACACGCTGTTGTTCTCCTCCAGAAAGTTGTGAAGGAAAATTATCCAAGCGGTTTTCCAAACCTAGAGCTGCTAATACTTGTTTAGGATCATAACATCGTTTTTTTAATTCAGTAGCAAGTTCAACATTTTCAAGAGCAGTTAAATTCGGCATCAAATTATAAAATTGAAAAACAAATCCAACTTGATTGCGACGATAATCTGTCAGTTGTTTTTTATTAAATTTGGTGATATCAACACCATTCACAACTAACTCACCACTTGTCGCGGTATCCATACCGCCAATTAGGTTAAGAAGCGTTGTCTTACCAGCGCCGGAAGGCCCTAAAATGACAATTAATTCACCTTTTTTAATTTCAAAAGATATATTGTCAACGGCGACAATCTTGATTTCACCTACTTTATATTCTTTTCGTACATTTTTTGCAACTAACATATATTCCATACTTTTCATTATATGAATGAAACAAGCTAAATCAATAGTCAAATAATGAACATTTGTTATTTTATTGAACAGTCGTCTATTAAGTGTATAATTATTGGTATGAATGAAAAAACGCATAACAAAAACGATTTGCGCTATAGATTTACTGAAGATTTAATAAAGCGCGCAATTGCTGATATTATCAGCGAAAAAAAGACGACCAAAATATCGGTCGCGGAATTAATTCAAAGATGCAATATCAATCGCGGGACTTTTTATAACCACTACAACTCAATTGAAGACTTGATTAAAGTTATGTGTAACGATTTCGTCTGTGAATGTTTCTCAAAAATTAAATCAGAAAAGATTAATATTAGCACTGATATTCTTATTGATGTTTTATCTTACATCAAAAGAAATCGAAAACTATTTGAACTGATGATTTCTGATGATTATCGCCTTCAAACTACTGATCAAATCATCGACTTCGTTCTTCTAAAATATTTTGGCAAAGATTCGAAGAAACGCTCGATTAGCAACGATATAGAAACAATTATCATTTTTATGGTAAATGGCTCAGTTTCTATTGCAACCGAATGGGCAAAAAATAATTATAAACCAGAATTAGAACTTGTAGCAGACAAGATAGCAAGACTAAACCAAGCAGTCATTTTAAAATATTTTTAGACAAGCATTAAATTTTTCAAAACAAATGCTGACAAAAAAATTATTTTAAGCGCTTAAATATAATAAATATTGTATTGTATTTTTTAATTTTAATTGCCAAAAGTAACAATACAAATTGATAAGTAAATTTGATTACGTTTCACAAAGGTAGGTCGTGAAATATAAAAAGGAGTTCTATAATTATTTTTGCTTAAGAAATAAGGAGAACTCCCATGAACATTATACCTACCAACACAACTTCTTTTGAAGAAATAGTTAATTATTTTATAAAAGATATCAAATTATCTGGTCTAAATAATATAGCTTTGTTTCTAGAAAACTTAGATCAATTTTTATATGAAAACAGACAATCGCATCTAAAGGTAATTAAATTTAAGGAACGAGTAATACAAACCTCAATAGGAATGCTTAGATTTAAAAGAAGGTATTATTACGATACCTACGAAAATAAATATCGGTACCTTCTTGATGCATTTTTATCGATTCCCAAAAGAAACCGTTATATGGATTCTGTAAAGCTAAAAATCATAGAAGCCGCAAGTGAGATGAGCTATGAAAAGGCTGGTAGATATGGATGCGAAGATGGTTTACCGGCTTCTAAAGCTACTGTATGTCGATTAATAAAACAAACGGAATTCTACATAGTAGATAACTATAAAATAATTAAAAATGATTCTAAAATACACCTTCAAATTGATGAAAAATATGTTCATATAAAAGGTGAGAAAAATCAAAAACGTTTATTAACTGCAACAATCTTTAAAGGAGTCAAAGTTAAAGGGGAGAAAAGAATATTACAGAATAGAACCATCATATCTGGAAGTAAAATCAATACTTTCTTTAAAAGAATCAATAACATTTTAGAAAAGAAATACAAAGTTTTAACAGGTGAAGAAATATATGTCTCCGGAGATTTAGCAACTTATATACAATCTTCCCCAGAAAAGATATATGTTTGCAAAGCAATATATGTTCCAGATAAATTCCATGTTGAACATACATTGAAGCAACAAACAGGAATAATCGCTAATGAGAAAGAATTAAATGATAAAGATTTTCAAAAAGATATTATCTCTTGTCTCAAAGACGATATAAATCCAGAGTCTAGAAAGCTACTAAAACTATTAAAAACAAATTCAGAATGTCTCAGATGTTATTTAGATCCTAATTACGAGGGATGTTCACAAGAATGTATGAACTCACATTATTACGCAACTAGATTTGATAAAGTTCCTAATGTTTGGAAACTTAAAACAATAGAGAAGTTATCAAAGATAATAGAAGCGAAACAAAATAAAAATATAGTAAAAATTGGATTTAAAGACGATTATTACGATATGCCTTATGATTTAGAAACAACAGTAACATTTGAAGATATATATCGTAATGTAATTAACACAGACGGAATGACTTATGAGATGAAAAAATTCTTCGATAGAATATGTGATGGATATGATGCTAAAATTATCTAGAAGCAAAAAGCAGATGGAATCTCTTCCACCTACCTTAATGAAACGCTATC
>CASEYK010000022.1 GCA_949292105.1 uncultured bacterium | reverse complement strand
TACATGTCACTTTATGAGTTAACATGTTTGATATTGTCTTTCTATTTTCTTCTGTTAGGTGTGACATAAAAATAAAACCTCCTTTGTTATTACCTACAGGAGATTTAATTATAACTTATCAGAGTAAAATCAACTTTTTGGTATAAAACGGAATTTACTTTAAGAATTAACAAGCGGTAATAACTTGTATATAAAATCTTGTATCTTCGTTTATCTTTGATATACAATAATTGAGCATCAGTTGGACCGTTAGCTCAGCTGGTAGAGCAGCTGACTCTTAATCAGCGGGTCAGAGGTTCGATCCCTCTACGGTTCACCAATTGATTACAAAAAGTGTTGTGCCCGCAACACTTTTATTTTATTGGTTGAGAGTTTCTTAGCAATTGCATAAAATTGTAATAGATGAAAGCGCCAAGTATAACGACAATTAAAAAATATCTTTCGTCACTCAAAAAGATGAAAAGAAAATATGTGACGAGTGAAATTTTTTCGACTGTCATCGGCGTATATCCAGATGTTCTTAATGAAACATTTTCGTATTTTGATCCTATGGTCAATTTAGATTTTTCATATAATCTACTCGACTTAATTCCAATGATGGAAAATTATATCAAAGAATATGAAAATAATCGGGATAAATCATCAGCACCTAAACACATTATCACGAGAAAGAAAATGGTGGAGTTTTCTTCGATTAATGATTTTGTTTTTAAGAAAATGACTGATTCAGGTGGTATTGTTGATCGAAATGTTGTTTTAAAGACTGAAGATTTAAAAATTTTGCGAAAATTAATCAATGAAGAATTAGCGAAAAGGAAAAAAACAAAATGAATACGAAAAAAGTGAGAAAAGCCGTCATTCCTGCTGCTGGGTTAGGAACGAGATTTTTGCCTGCCACCAAAGGCATAGCCAAAGAAATGCTTCCGATTATTGATAAACCAACCATTTTATATCAGGTTGAAGAAGCGGTTAACGCTGGAATAGAAGAAGTTATTATTATCATTTCAAAAGCCAAAGAGGAAATCATCCATTTCTTTGAACGCGACGAACGATATGAAGAATATCTAATTTCTAAAAATCATCCAGAATTTGCAAAAATTATCAAGGATATTGCGACTTTAGCTAAAATTACATTTGTTTATCAAGACGAGCAAAAAGGTCTTGGGCATGCTATTTTATGCACTAAACAAGCTGTTGGTAATGAACCATTCATGGTTATTTTAGGCGATGATTTAATCGTCAATCGAAGCGGCGATAACGCCAGTAAACAATTAATTGATGCCTACTATAAAACAGGTACTTCAATTTTAGGTGTTCAAACTGTTGATGAAAAAGTTACTTATAAATATGGAATAGTTCGCCCAGGCGAGATTAATGAACGCTTTATTGAAGTTTTGGGAATGGTTGAAAAACCCAAGACTAATCCGCCATCTCGCTATGCGGCATTAGGACGTTATCTATTAACCCCAGATATTTTTGATAAACTCGAACATACCGAGCCAGGTGCTGGTGGGGAAATTCAACTCACTGACGCTTTAACTAAATTAGATTGTCTCTATGCTTATGATTTTGTGGGTGAACGCTATGACATAGGCGATAAATTCGGATATGTGCGTGCGGTTATTGATTTCAGCCTCGAAAGAGAAGATTTAAAAGAACAAGTAAGCGAATATGTAAGAAAAAAATCATAGAATTTTATAAAGAGCATATGCTCTTTTTTTAAAAAACTCTTCTTGCTAGGAGATAGACATTTTTCTATACTTATATTGGTATTTTTTGGAGGAACTCGCATGAGTGTAAAAAAATCATTTCTTTCTGTCGATGGCAATACCGCGGCAGCATTAGAATCGTACAATTTCATTGAGGTAGCTGGAATTTATCCGATTACCCCATCGTCGCCAATGGCAGAAAACATTGATGTCTACGCATCACAAAACCGTAAAAATTTCTTTGGATCAACGGTCAAGGTTGTTGAAATGCAATCTGAAGCAGGAGCGGCCGGAACTGTTCACGGTGCTCTTCAAGGAGGCGCTCTCGCTGCTACTTATACAGCTTCACAAGGGCTGCTCTTAATGATTCCAAACATTTATAAATGGGTTGGAGAACTTCTCCCAGCTGTCTTACATGTTTCAGCGCGAAGTTTGGCTACTCGCTCGCTCTCTATTTTTGGCGATCATCAAGATGTTTATGCCATTCGTCAAACGGGCGCCACAATGATTTGCTCGCATTCCGTTCAAGAAATTGCTGATTTGACTCCTGTTGCTCATTTAATCGCAATTGATGGAGAAACACCAGTCTGCCATTTCTTTGATGGTTTTAGAACCTCTCACGAAATTCAAAATGTTGAGTTTGTCGACGATGAAGAATGGAAGAAACTTCTTCCAATGGACAAAGTTCAAAAATTTAGAAATAGAGCTCTTAATCCTCATACTCATCCTGTTACTCGTGGCGGAGCAGAAAATGACGACATTTATTTCCAAGGAAGAGAAGCACAAAATTCCCATTATGCACACGTAATTGATGTTGCTGAGAAATATTTTAAAGTTGCTAGCGAATTAACTGGTCGTCATTATGCCCCATTTACTTACTATGGAGCTAAGGATGCCGATCGAGTCATCGTGGCCATGGGCTCAGTCACTGAAACAGCCACAGAAGTTATCGATGAATTAAAAGGAGAAAAGATTGGCTTAATTAAAGTTCATCTCTATCGTCCTTTTTCGACAAAACATTTGCTCAGTGTTCTTCCTAAAACAGTGAAAAAAATTGCTGTTCTTGATCGCACGAAAGAAATGGGCGCAACCGGTGAGCCTTTATATTTGGATGTTGTAGCAGCATTGCATGACGCTAATATCGTAGATATCAAGGTGTATGGTGGTCGATATGGTTTGAGTTCCAAAGACACTCAACCTAGAGATATCAAAGCTGTTTATGACTTCTTGAATAATAAACCATTCCATGGATTTACGGTTGGAATTGAAGACGATGTAACTCATCTCAGCATTCCAGTTGATAACTCATTCCATATTAAAAATCATTACACATCATGTTTGTTCTATGGTTTAGGGAGTGATGGTACAGTTTCCGCCAATAAATCAAGCATTAAGATTATTGGTGATGCTACTCACCAATATGCCCAAGCTTATTTTGCCTATGACTCACGTAAAGCTGGTGGAGTTACTCGAAGCCATCTTCGCTTTGGCAAACAACCAATCCACTCAACCTATTATGTTCAAAATGCCGATTTTATTTCTTGTTCTCTCGACACATATCTATTCAAATTTGACATGATTAAGAATTTGAAAAAAGGCGGGACATTCCTTCTCAATACTGATATGAGCGACGAAGAATTAATTAAAATGATGCCTAATCGCGTCAAACATCAACTCGCTTCTAAAGAAGCTAAATTCTATGTTATCGACGCTAACAAAATTGCTGCTGAAATTGGCATGGGTCGACACACTAATACTATTTTGCAAGCTTCTTTCTTCTATTTAAATCCAAGCATCATGCCTTATGATGAAGCTCAAAAATGGATGAAAAAATTTGCTGAAAAGTCTTACGCGAAAAAAGGCGATGATGTCGTTCAGATGAACTATCGCGCCATCGATGCTGGTGCTAGTGGTTTAAGGGAAGTGAAAGTCGATCCGAAATGGAGCGAATTACCAGTCAAACAAGTCTCCAAATTAATTGGCGATGAATATTTTGATTCTTATGTCAGCGAAATGGGCAATCTTAATGGCGACAATCTTCCAGTTTCGAAATTCCAAGAATTTGAATTATTAGATGGAACGATGAACAATAATGTTACTTTCAAGGAAAAGCGTTCAATTGCAGACCGCGTTCCGATGTGGCATAAAGAAAATTGTATTCAATGTAATCAATGTTCATTTGTTTGTCCGCACGCTACCATCCGTCCATTCTTGCTCGATGAACAAGAACTCGCTAATGCTCCTGACATTGTGAAAAATGATGTCATTGATGCTGTTGGTCCAACAGTGAAGGGCTTGAAATTTAGAATTCAAGTTTCAACACAAAACTGCGTTGGATGTAGTCTTTGCGTCAGCGAATGTTTAGCCAATAAGAGCGGTCGTATCGCCCTTGAAATGGTGGAGGCTAAATCACAATTCCCTCAAGAAGAAGGCGCTGACTACTTATATAAACATGTCACCTATAAAGCTGATAAGTTTTCAACTGATATTGTGAAAGGCATTGGATTCTTAATGCCGTATATGGAAGTTAGTGGTGCTTGTGCTGGATGTGGAGAAACTCCATACTATCGTCTAGTTTCACAACTATTCGGTAAAGATATGCTTGTTGCTAATGCCACTGGTTGTAGTTCCATTTATAGCGGTTCTACTCCACTGACTCCTTTCTGCACTGATAAGGACGGACAAGGTATTGCTTGGGCAAACTCTTTGTTCGAAGATAATGCTGAATTTGGTTATGGTATGCGCATCGCTACCAACGCCAAAATCAAACGCATCATTGAAATTTTAAGCGCAGCGAAAAATGCCAATGATGTTGAAGATGAATTAAAGACGACAATTGATGAATATTTTGCCAATATTAAAAACCGTGCAGTTGTCAGGCCAATTATTACAAAACTTGTAGATTTAGTGCGAAAATCAAATAATTCTGCTGTCAAAGATGTCTTGGCTTATGAAAACGATTTGCTCGATAAATCAATATGGATTGTCGGCGGTGATGGTTGGGCTTACGATATCGGTTTTGGTGGTTTAGATCATGTTATTGCCAACGAAGAGGATGTCAATATTCTCGTTTTGGATACTGAAGTTTATTCTAACACTGGCGGTCAATCATCAAAGTCTTCTCAAACTGGTTCAATTGCTAAATTTACAGCCTCAGGCAAAACCACCGCCAAGAAGAATTTGGCCCTCATCGCTATGTCTTACGGCAATGTTTATGTGGCACAAATCTCTCTAGGCGCTAACCCGATGAAAGCCATTAAAGCTTTGAAAGAAGCTGAATCGTATGATGGTCCTTCTTTAATTATTTGTTATTCACCTTGTGCTAACCATGGTATTAAAGGCGGGCTTGCTAATACAATGAGGCAAGAAAGAGCAGCGGTTGAATGTGGATACTTCCCAATTTTCCGCTACGATCCTCGCAAAGTCAAAGAAGGTAAACCAGGTTTGGAAATTGATATGAAAGAACCTGATTATTCTAAATTCCGCGACTTTGTTATGAGTGAGACTCGTTTCTCACAACTTCCACGCGTTAATCCAGAACACGCTGAAGAGTTGTTGACGAAGTCAGAAAATTACGCTCGCTTGCGTTTCGAAAGAATTAAAAAATTTGGTCTTTAATTTCATCTAAAAGAAGTTATTTATTATAGATAGGCGAGTTAATTCTTGCCTATCTTTTTTTCAATAAAAAACTATTTAGCATAAAAGCTTTAGAGTAGTTTAGAGAAAAATATAAGAGTTTTGCGGGAAAAATTTATATTTTAGATAATTTTGGTTATTTAAGCTCTTTTATGTTTCCAAAATTGCTTTAAACTTTTTTAGAGTCGCCCCTAAAAAAGCTGAAAGCGATATTTCAACCCTAAAAAAGTTTAAAGGATCATAAAAAAGTCGCCACAATTAAGTAGCGACCCTAAATTCCCAACATTTACAATTTTATCAAACCCTAAATTTCGTTATGGAAAAAAGCTTCGACTAGTTTGTAATTTTTAGTGCCATAACCAATTTTATCAGCTGTTTCTACAGTAAGATGTCCGTTTAATGATTCAACTCTTTGAATGAAGTGATCTCGACCTGGGTCTTTACTATTATAGATTAAATCTAAACAAGCTTGGTCGATAGCTACTGGATCTTCTGAAGCTAAAATGCCGATATCTTTCATGCATGGATCTTCAGCAACCGCACAACAATCACAATCAACAGAAAGGTTCCTCATTACATTTATATATAGAATTTTTCCTTTAAAATAGTTAATAACACTTCCAGCTGCATCTGACATTGAGCGAAGGAAACTATCATGGTCGCCTCCAAATAGG
>CASEYK010000021.1 GCA_949292105.1 uncultured bacterium | reverse complement strand
ATGAAGAATTCAGACACGGTCAAGCCTTCACGGAAACAAGACTTAATCGGGAGCTCAATCGTCCCACCTGATGTATTACCCATCAAACCACGCATACCAGCGAGTTGGAGAATATTTGAAATATTACTACGAGCACCACTATCGCTCATCATATAGATATTGTTTTTCTTATCTCTTGCGAATTGAGTGGTAAGGGCATCTTTAACTTTCGCGAGAACATTTTCCCAAACGCTGATGACTTGTTGATGGCGTTCTTCATCAGTCAGCATACCTAGTTGATAATAGGTTTCGATGTCTTGAACTTGGCGGTCGCCTTCTTCAAGAAGTTCTTGTTTGCCTTCAACCATTTTGATATCAGCTAAAGAAATGGTGAAGCCAGCGACGGTCGCAAAGCTGAAACCTTGATCTTTCATCTTATCGAGAACGGATGAGGTTTTAGCATTGCCTAAACGGTCGTAGCGTTGGAATATTTCGTTGATGATACGGCCCAAATCTTTTTTCTTGAATGGAGAAGCAATTGGGCGTTTAGCGATTTCTTCTTTAACATTTGTTCCTTTTGGTACGAAGAAGGAAGGAATATCGTGTTCGAGATTCTCATCACTCACTTCGTTGAGGAAGGGGAAATCACTTGGGAAAATAAGATTGAAGATAATCTTTCCAACTGTGGTTAGTAAGTAAGAATTATTCATTTCCTCAGTGAAAGTTTTCTTCAATAGGGCATTGCCATAAATAGCAACGCGGTTTTGCAAATGAATTTGTTTTGTGCGATAAGCGAGCAAAACATCATCGACGCTTTTGAAGACTTTGCCTTCGCTAGCGGCATATAGTTCATAATGTTCCGCTTCTTCAATATCACCAGCTTCTCTTAAAGCTTTTGCTTTAGCGGCAAATTCTTCTTTAGAAGTTTCAGTGGTTAAATAGTAATTGCCTAGAACCATGTCTTGGGATGGAGTAACGATTGGGGCTCCATCTTTTGGACCTAAAATATTGTTGGAAGCTAGCATTAAATGGAGAGCTTCTTCTTGAGCTTCTTTACCAAGTGGGACGTGAACTGCCATTTGGTCACCATCAAAGTCGGCGTTAAATCCAGTACAAACAAGAGGATGCAAACGAATGGCACGGCCATCGACTAATTTAGGTTGGAAAGCCTGAATACCGAGGCGGTGCAATGTCGGAGCACGGTTGAGTAGGACAGGATGTTTGCCAATAATTTCTTCGACGATATCAAAGACAACTTCGTCATATCGATCGATAATTTTATCAGCTTGTTTATGAGCGTTGGCGACACCGCGCTTTAAAAGTTCGGCAGCGATGAAAGGTCGCAAAAGCTGAATAGCCATTTCGCGTGGAAGGCCGCATTCATACATTTTTAAATCTGGTCCGACAGCAATAACGCTTCGGCCTGAATAGTCGACACGTTTTCCTAAAAGGTTTTGACGGAAACGGCCTTGTTTGCCTTTTAAAGCTGAACTCAAACTCTTGAGCGGACGGCCGCCCGGACCTTGAACTGGTTTGTTGCGGCGACCATTGTCGATTAAAGCATCGACAGCTTCTTGAAGCATACGCTTTTCATTCATTGAAATGACTTCAGGAGCATTCATGTCGATCAATCTTTTCAAACGATTATTACGCGAGATAACACGTCGGTATAAATCGTTTAAATCTGATGTGGCATAACGGCCACCATCGAGTTGAAGCATCGGTCTTAAATCCGGTGGAATAACAGGAATGACATCAAGAACCATCCATTCGGGTTTGTTGCGGCTGTTTCTAAATGCTTCGATAACTTCGAGACGCTTTGTCAATTTCTGACGATTTTGAGAAGAAGCATCTTTAATTTTTCGATTGATATTTTGAGCTTCTTTATCCAAATCTACTTCTTGAAGTAATCTTTTTACAGCAGCAGCGCCTTCAGAAAATTCAGCGCCAGCTCTTTCGCTCATATAACGAGCACATGTTTGGAAGTCAAAGACTTCACCACGATTTTCTAATCTTGAAATCAAATCAAGACCTTGTGCATAAATTTCAGTGCCTTCGTAAACACCAAAGGTTTCTGTTTTCTCTAAAACTTCGCGAATGGCGGGAATAAAGACTTCGCGCCCATTTTTCTCGTTGATAAATTCACGATAAGTGAGAACGGTACTTTTTCCTGGATTCAAACAGAAGTGAGCAGCGAAATAGACCACTTCTTCCAAATGTTTAGGAGAAACATCGAGAAGGAGTCCGATGCGAGACGGAATACCTTTTAAGTACCAGATATGTGTACATGGCGAAGCGAGTTCAATATGACCCATTCTTTCTCTTCGCACTTCGCGAGAAGTAACTTCAACGCCACATTTTTCGCATACTTTGCCGGCATAACGAATCTTTTTATAGCGACCACAATTACATTCGTAATCTTTATTTGGTCCAAAAATCTTTTCACAGTATAAACCATCCATTTCTGGTTTTTGTGAACGATAATTAATGGTTTCAGGTTTTAATACTTCACCATGACTCCATTTACGAATAGTTTCGGGGGAAGCTAAGCCAACTTGAATGGCCGATAATTTTTTTACATCAAACATTATCTTTTACCTCCTTAATCTTCGTTGTCGCCGTGCCCAAGAGAGGCATCATCGACAACCGATGATTCAGACGCGTCATCTTTTCCAATTAAATTGCGGATTGATTCGTTTGTCTTTCTTTCTTCTTTATCTTGCTCTTTAGCAAGTTCGTCCATATCGATGAGTTGACCATCGTCATCCATCAAACGGACATCCACTGCTAACGCTTGCAATTCTTTAACTAAAACGCGGAAGGCTTCTGGAATACCAGGTTTTGGTAATTCTTTGCCTTTGATAATCGCTTCATAAGTTTTTCTTCTTCCAACGCGATCATCAGATTTGATGGTAATGATTTCTTGTAAGACATGGGCAGCACCATAGGCTTCAAGAGCCCACACTTCCATTTCACCAAATCTTTGACCACCATTTTGTGCTTTACCGCCAAGAGGTTGTTGCGTGACAAGAGAATATGGACCAGTAGCACGAGCATGAAGTTTATCATCGACCATGTGAACGAGTTTAATCATATACATGACGCCGACATTGATTCTTTCATCAAATCTTTCGCCAGTGCGGCCATCGTAGAGGATGGTCTTGCCATCAGAATCCATTCCGGCTTGTTTCATCAAATCAAAGATTTCTTCATTGGTAATACCATCGAAAACAGGGGTCGCAAGGCGATAACCAAGTTTTTTCAAAGCCATACCAAGATGAACTTCAAGGATTTGACCGATATTCATACGAGAAGGGACACCGAGCGGGTTGAGCATGATGTCAATTGGTGTGCCATCAGGTAAGAAAGGCATATCAGCTTCTGGAAGGATGCGCGAAATAACACCTTTGTTACCATGTCGTCCAGACATCTTATCGCCTTCAGAAATTTTACGCTTTTGAACGATGTAGACGCGAACGACTTCGTTAACTCCTGGTGGGAGTTCATTATCTTTTGATTTGCTTTCTCTTTTGACGACTTTCACATCGAGAACAATACCAGCACCACCGTGTGGAACACGAAGTGAGGCATCTTTGCCCTCATTTGTCTTTTCGCCAAAGATTGCCATTAATAATTTTTCTTCTGGAGTTGGTTCTGTTTGACCACGAGGAGTCACTTTACCAACGAGAATATCGCCTTCTTTTACCTCGCTACCAGGGACGATAATACCTCTTTCATCCAAATGTGCTTTTGCTTCAGTCGAAACATTTGGTATATCAGCGGTAATTTCTTCATCACCCAACTTAGGAATGCTTCGGCATTCAATTTCATATTTTTCAATATGAATCGAAGTATAAGTATCATCTTTAACCAATCGTTCAGACATGATAACAGCATCTTCGTAGTTGTAGCCGTTCCATGTCATAAAGGCGATGGTAACATTTTGCCCAAGGGCGAGATCGCCATTTTGCATGGCAGGACCATCGGCGATAATTTGTCCTTTTTTGACTTCTTGGCCAACTTTGACAATCGAAATTTGATTGATACATGTTCCTTGGTTACTTCTTTCAAATTTTTGTAAGGAATAAGTCATGACATCTTTGCCATTTTTAGGTAGCACTTCAATCGTTCGACTATCAGTATAAGTGACAACACCGTCTTCGCTAGCGACGACAGCTAAGCCGGAATCGCGGGCGATTTGATGTTCCATACCAGTCCCAACAAGTGGTGCGGTCGGTCTTAAAAGTGGTAAGGCTTGACGTTGCATGTTCGCACCCATCAAAGCACGAGTTGTATCATCGTTTTCAAGGAATGGAATACATGCGGTCGCCACCGAAACAATCTGTTTTGGTGAGACATCGACAAAGTCGATATCTTCTTTTCTCACCATTGTGTTTTCTCCGCGATGGCGAGCGACGACATAATCATCTAAAATCTCGCCATTAGGACCGAGATTGATGTTGGCTTCAGCGATGACATAATCCCATTCTTCATCAGCTGAAAGATAAACTGAATCTTCTGGTGCATTTAAAACAGCGCAGCGCTCTTTATCAACTCTTCGATATGGAGTCTCAATAAATCCATATTTATTTATTTTCGCGTATGAGGCAAGGTTATTAATCAAACCGATGTTTTGACCTTCAGGTGTTTCAATTGGACAAATACGCCCATAGTGAGAAACATGGACATCTCGAACTTCGCTTGAAGCGCGATCGCGTGTTAAACCGCCAGGACCGAGAGCAGAAAGACGTCTCTTATTCGTCAATTCGGCAAGAGGATTGGTTTGATCCATGAACTGAGACAATTGTGAACTAGCAAAGAATTCACGGATTGAAGCAGTTAATGGGGTAGGATTAATTAAAGCTTTTGGTTTAACATTGCCTAAATCGGAAATAGACATTTTTTGTTGAATGGTTTTGACCATTTTTGCAAGTCCAACGCGGAATTGATTTTGAATTAATTCGCCAACGCAACGAATACGTCGATTACCGAGATGATCGATATCGTCTGTATCACCAAAACCATCGATAACATTTAGGAAATAAGAGAAAATAGCGAAAATATCGGAGATAGTGACGCAGTTTTCTTCTAAATTCAAGTCGGTGCCAATGATGTGAGAAACTTTTTCTTTCTTTTCATTGTTATACACTTTAACTAGATTCACATTGCTGTGATTGTCGAGTTTTTCATTGACATTGATATGCAATAAGTGAGCGCCTTTTTCAAAGAATTGTTCATCGTGTAAAGCATCCACTTCTTCAGCGGTGAGAAGGTGGCCTTTTTTGTATACCACTTCTCCATCAGCGCTGACTAAATTTTCAGCAAGAATGCGATCTTTCAATCGATCGTAAATACCGAGTTTTTTAATATATTTAAAACGACCAGCTCTTCCTAAATCGTAGCGTTTCGGATCGAAAAACTTTTGAACGAGGAAATTATAAATTCCTTCGTTAGTAACCGGCTCACCCGGCTTCATTTTTCTAAAAATCTCAACGAGCGCATCGCGGGAAGAGTGAATTTTTTCGCTATCGTCTTTTTTAAGAGTATCGACAAGATATTCATTATCACCAAAGAGATTAATAATATCTTCGTCGGATTCAATGCCAAGAGCTTTGATAAGAATAGTAGCCGACATTTTTCTTTGACGATCGATACGGACAGATAAAATATCTTTGGCATCGCTTTCAAATTGCAGCCAAGTACCACGACCTGGAATTAAATCGGCTTCATAAAAATATTTGCCACCGCGCATCTCTTTTGAGAGATAAGCACCTGGTGAACGAACTAATTGAGAAACAATGACGCGCTCTGCACCATTGATGATGAAAGTACCACTCTTCGTCATGAGTGGGAATTCGCCCATGAAGACGGTATCTTCTTTAATTTCTCCTGTTTCGTTGTAAATTAATCGTAACTTGGCATGGACACCAACGCTATATGTCAAATCGCGAGCTTTGCATTCTAAAAAGGTGTGTTTAGGCTCTGTAAATGACAATGAAACATATTCAATTGTTAGATTTTCTGAATATGAAACAATTGGAAAAGATTCTCTAAAAACCTCGTCCAAGCCTTTGCTTTTAAATTCTTCATACGACTTAGTTTGAATTTCAACTAAATTAGGAAGAGGTAATTCTCCTGAAATTTTTGAATAATCATAACGGTCGTTATTTAACTTTTTTAAGTCAGTGATTTTTCTTATCATTCAAACGGCTCCTTTTCAATTTATTTGCCCATCTTTGTAGCCTGATAAATGTAATAACCTTTGTCTCGGTTGATAAGAGCGACATTACCAAATTGCTCTTCAATGTATTTTGAAGCACTATCTGCTCCTTGGTTTTTTCGGATGACTACAAAGAGTGAACCGCCATCAATTAAGTATTGTCTCGCCCCTTTAAACATTTCATAGATTACGGTTTTGCCGGCTCTAATCGGGGGATTGACAACAATTGAATCATATGGTCCTTCAACATTTTCATAGATATCGCTTTGAAGGATAGCGACACGAGAGTCAACCCCATTGGCTGAGGCATTTTGACGGCACAACGCTAACGCTCTCTCGTTAACATCAACCATATCGATGTGTGAAGATGGGAAGAAAGCGGCTAAAACAATACCGATAACTCCGTATCCACACCCTAAATCTAAGATGTTCCCTTTTAGTGGAAGAGGAACCAATGTTTTAAGAAAAACCATTGATCCCTCATCGATTTTCTTTTTTGAAAAAACTCCACTATCAGTATGGAAAGTGAATGTTTTGTCCTTGAATGTATATGAAACGGTACGTAAATGTGACGCAAGATGCGGATCGTTTTCAAAATATTGGGACATGATATCAACTAACGCAATTATTTAATTTCGACTTCAGCACCGACAGCAACGAGAGCTTTCTTGTGTTCTTCTGCTTCGACTGGTGAAATCTTTTCTTTAATTGTTGCTGGGACAGCATCAACTAATTTTTTAGCATCCATTAAGCCTAAACCAGTGATGGCTTGAACAGCTTTGATGACTTGGACTTTTTGCATACCAACAGCTTTCAAAATTAAATTGACTTCGGTTGGTCCTGCAGCAGCTGTTTCTTCTTCAGCTGGAGCGGCAGCAACAGCGACTGGTGCAGCGGCTGTCACGCCGAATTCTTCTTCAACTAATTTAACAAGTTCGTTTAATTCAACGACTGTGTATTCTTTTAAAGAAGCAACGATTTCTTCTTTTGTTAATTTTGCCATAAATTAAATCCTCCTAATAATTGGCTTATTTATCCGCGATTGCTTGAACTGCGCAAGCAAAGGAGCGGATTGGTGCTTGTAAGCACGATAAGAACATAGAAATGAGCCCATCTCTTCCAGGCAATTTGGAAAGTTGAACCAAAGTTGGTGCATCGACAAAATGTCCTTCCATAATAGCGCCTTTAATGTTTAAAGTGGCTCCGAATCTTTTAGCGTATTTAGCGATAACTTTCGCACCTTTGAGTTCATCTTCAGAGAAGACTAAGGCGTTAGGTCCGCTCAGCAAAGCATGAACATCATCATAGCCGAGTTCTTTTACTGCTCTTTCCACCAAAGAATTTTTATAGACGGAGAGTGAAGCGCCTTCACTTCTCAAAGCGCGTCTTAATTCTTGGAGTTGAGCAACACTTAAACCGCGGTATTCAACAACGATAAGAGTTTTATTTGCTTTCGCTTTCTCAACGATTTCATTGACCGTAGAAATTTTCGCTTGTAAGACTTCTTGATTCATTCGTTCTTGACCTCCTTTTCTTTTGTTGTTTTAAATTGAGGCTCCAATATACGAGTAGGTGTATTCCTATGCCTCGGCAACATGATTAAGGCTAAACGCCCGTTGCTGTCTCAGGTATATTGAAATCTAGTTAGAATTAACCATCAATTTCGATGGCTACGGCTGGTCCCATAGTAGTATGGATAACAGCGTTTTTAATGTATGTACCTTTTACTGCGGCTGGTCTAGCTCTGACGATAGCGTCAATTAATGTTCTCAAATTTTCAACAACCTTGTCGGTGTCAAACGAGACACGAGCGACGCTGACATGCATATTGGCTTCTTTATCAACGCGGTATTCAACTTTACCAGCTTTGATTTCGTGGATAGCTTTAGCAATATCTGGAGAAACGGTGCCAGTTTTTGGGTTAGGCATCAAGCCTTTTGGTCCAAGAACACGACCTAATTTACCGATTTCACCCATCATGTTTGGTGTCGCGACGATAACATCGTAATCAAACCAGTTTTCTTTTTGGATTTTTTCCAAAATTTCTTTACCGCCAACAAAGTCAGCACCAGCTGCTTTGGCTTCTTCGCTCTTATCGGTAATAGCTAACACTCTTTTAGTTTTACCATTGCCGTGAGGAAGAATAACGGTTCCTCTTACTTGTTGATCAGCTTGTTTTGGATCGACATTGAGGTTGAATGAGACATCAATTGTTGCATCAAATTTAACAGTTGATGTCTTTTTGACCAATTCACAAGCTTCTCTAAGAGAATATTTTTTGCCTTTTTCGATCAATTCGAGAGCGGCACGATATTTTTTACTTCTTTTCATTTGTCCACTCCTCCTTAGTCATCGACAACAATGCCCATATTGCGAGCTGAACCTTCAACAATTTTTTCAGCGGCTTCAACATCGTTACAGTTGAGATCTGGCATTTTGTATTCAGCAATTTCTCTAAGTTTAGCTCTAGAGATGTGCCCAACTTTAGTTGTTTTGCTGTTAGGCGAGCCTTTTTTAATTCCGGCGGCTTTTAATAATAAACCTGCAACCGGTGAGGTTTTGATGACAAAATCGAATGATTTGTCTTCATAAGCAGTAATGATGACTGGAACAATTTCTCCGCGTCTGTCAGCTGTCTTAGCATTGAAGTCGGTACAAAACTTCGCCATGTTAACACTGGCAGCAGCTAGTTTTGGCCCTGGTTTTGCGTCACCACCAGGTAATTCCATTTTCACTACCTTTGCGATTTTTTTACTCACGTGACTGTCCTCCTTTTTGCGAAATGTCCGTGTGTGGTAAACGAGTGAATCGCCACTCTTCCACAGCCGTTGTTGTAAACTCAATACGCATATATGCATATACGAGTAGGCAACATGCTTTAATAATTTATCAAAGAAATATATGCGGATGCAAGAGATTATTTTTGCATACCTACTATTTCTTATAGATAAGAAAAACAATTAAAATTATTCGGCTTTGATAGACAAAAAAAACGAGAGGTTATATAATGCAGTCATTGTAAAGGTTCAAACGAAATGGACACGATTAAAAAGCGTAAAACTTTATCCCCGTATCTGCTTGTTATACTTTCTTTCTTCGTCATCATTATGCTCGGTGCATTTTTGCTCTGTTGCCCTTTTTCGAACACTGACGGCCAATGGGGCAATTTCATTGATTCGCTTTTTACCGCCACTAGTTCAACTTGTGTGACTGGCCTTTCAGTCTTTGTCGATGGCGTTGCTGCTGAATTAACCTTCTTTGGTCAAATTATTATGGCCATAATGATTCAGCTAGGTGGACTTGGCTTTGTCACGATATTAGCTTTTATCATCACACTTTTTAAAAGAAGACTACAAATTAAAGATCGCTTTTTCTTTGCACAAGCTGTCTCGGCTGAGTCAATTGGCGAGATGACGAAGTTTGTTAGAAAGATTATTTTCATTTCATTTTGCTGCGAAATGATTGGTTTTTTGCTTTATTTACCTGTTTTTTTCCAAATATTTCCAAAAGACACAGGCAAGGCGTTATGGAATTCTCTTTTCACTTCAATCAGTGCATTTAATAACGCGGGTTTTGACTTGCTTGGCAATACATCTTTTGTCCAAGGGCTGGGCAATCCTCTAATGGATAACCTACCAACCTGGGCTCTTTATTATTTAAAATCAGTGACAATGCTCCTCATTATTTTTGGCGGTTTGTCCTTTTTAGTCATTATGGAAATATTCAGTTTCAAAAAGAAACCAAGCCAATATCGCACTTTTACTAAAATTGTTTTATCAACCACCATTTTTCTTATTTTAGGAGGAACGGTTGCCCTTTTATTGACTGATGGACTAAAGAGTTATCAAAGAATGTCACCTTTTGATGCTCTTTTCCAATCCGTCACATGCCGTACAGCGGGATTTGCTGGCTATAATCAAGCGAACTTATCTGTGGCTGGGCGCGTTGTTTCATGTATTTTAATGTACATTGGCGGTTCTCCTCTTTCTACCGCCGGTGGTATTAAAACAACTACTGCTTTTATGATTGGTTTAGCTATGTATAAGTATTTGCGGGGCAAAAAAGTTGCAGCCTTCAAGCGCTCTTATTCTTCCAAAATGGTTTTGAAAGCAACTTCGCTCCTTATTATCTCGCTATCAGCAATCTTAATTAGTTATTTAATCGTTGTTGGTTTAGAAACCAATAACTCGTATATAAGTGACCGAGGTGAAATTATTTATGATATCTTTTCTGCCTTTGGTACAGTAGGATTAAGCACTGGTATTACCCCTTACTTCTCATGGGGCAGCAAGATTGTGCTTTGCTTCTTGATGTTTATTGGAAGATTAGGCCCAATGACTTTGTTCCAAGTCTTCCAAAAAAATATGGATAAAGATGAACTTCTCCACTATGCTTATGTTGAAGAAGATTTCTTGATTGGATAGGAGGGTGCTATGGCAAGTAAAAAAACATTTGCAGTCATTGGCTTAGGACAGTTTGGAAGCGCTGTCGTTGAAGAACTCGTCGATTTAGGCATGGATGTTATCGCCATTGATATCGATGAAGAAAATGTCAAAAAACTATCAGGTATTTTAGAAACGTGTTTTGTCGCTGATTCAACCGATGAAAAAGCATTGAAAGAATTAGGCGTACAAAATGTGGACGCTGCTATCGTCGCTTTTGGTTCAAACACTGAAGCAACGGTTTTAACAACGGTTATCTTAAGAGAATTAGGCGTTAAACAACTCATCGTTCGCGTCGACGACGATTATTACATGAGCATTGTTAAACGATTAGGCGCCACAGAAGTTATAACGCCTCAAAAAGCCGCTGGAAGAGCATTAGCCAACCGTTTAGGTAGCGATGATTATAAAGACTTTTATAAACTCGATACGCGTTATTCAGTCGTCTCAATTGTTGTCAATCCAGGATTTGTCCCTCAAACGCTGGAAAAACTCAATTCAAGAGGAGCTTTTGGCGTTAATGTAGTTTTGATTTTAAGAAATGGTAAATCGTTTGTCCCTGGCGGTAATGATTCCATTTTACCAGATGATACAATTTATGTTGTTGGGACAACAAAAGATATTCGCAATTTCCGCAGCAATATCAACGGAAAACATAAAAAATAATTAAGAATTGCAAAGAAAAAATCGCCGTTGGGCGATTTTTTTTATTTCTTTTGTTGCGTTTTATTTACTGTTTTTCAATTTCTGAGAATTCAACTGTTACCTTGGTTAAACGGCCAAAGAATAAAACATCCAAATCAACTTGACCTGTCTCTTTATCGATTGAGACAATTGTTCCGAGAGTATTCTCGAATGGACCATGAATAATTTTAACTGTATCGCCTTCTTTGTAACGATCATACATTGACGAATCAACGATACCCATTCTCTTCAATACTGGTTCAATTTGTTCACGAGGAACAGGGAATGGCTTGGTACCTTTACCAGAACTTCCAACGAAACCTGTAACACCTGGGGTATTACGGACAACGTACCAAGCACCATCAGTCATAATCATTTCGACAAAGACATAACCTGGATAAAGATTTTTCATTTTCTTTTTACCAGTTGGCAATCCGTCTTTTAAGACATCCACTTCTGTTTCAGCGACGATAATGCGGAAAATCAAATCGTGAAGGCCCATCGATTCAACACGTCGTCTTAAATTTTCAGCGACTTTTCTTTCATGCGTGGAATAAGTATTGACAACATACCACGCTTTATCGCCTAATGTTGCACTGGATTTACCAGCGACTTCATCAGTATTCGAATCTGTAAATTTAATTTCTTCATCTACCATATGTATTACCCGTTAAATGTGCTCTTTAAAGCTTCTAGAAGCGAATTGCCCGCCAAATCTTCTAAGAACAAAATAATGCTGAAAAAGACGGCGATGATAACGACGACAATAATGGATGGAATTAGAACATCGCGTTTTGGCCAGCGGACTCTTTTACCTTCCTTGACCACTTCGCTACTAAATTTTTTAAGACCCATAGCGGTTCCCTCCTATTTGCTAATTTTGTGAAGTGTGTGTTTATTACACTTCGGACAAAATTTGCTAATTTCTTTTTTTGTTTCTGTTTCTCGATTAATGCTGGTTACATAGTTTCTTGAAAGACATTCGGAGCAAATCAAAATTACTTTATCTCTCATCTTTCATACTCCCTATCATAATCATGCTACTAAAATATAAACCCACGCCACATAAAAATCAATTTATTTTTTAATAATTGATTAGTGAAAAGTTTTTTACGAAATGTATTGTTTTTGTTTTAAAAAATAAAAAACGCAAATAAAGGTCATGCCAAAGATAGCGATAAAACTAATCAATGCTACCGTTTGTTCTTGTGATAAATAATCAGTTGGCCGCGATGGAGTTTGATTATAATACTGATTGATGTATTCAATCGTATCCTTGATTGTTGCACCACTTAAATCAGTGTAAGAATCAACAAAATATCGGTCTCTATCGCTCAGCGCATTATATTTTGAAACAATATTCAAATATTGTTCAGTAGTAAAAGAACAAATATCTGATGCCGCTGTTGGGCGAACATAATCATTCCAAAAATGAATATATCCTTCGTCATTGCTGTAATAATTAATTTCACTAATATTAGATGAAGAATAACCGATTTCATTCCACTGCTCTTCACTGCCAGTAAAATTGATAATTACACTCTCTTGTGCTGAAAATAAGTTTTGTGGCAAGGATTTGATACGATTAGTTATCATGACAGTTAACTGTGAAGAACAATCATCAAACGCCGAAGCTGAAATAGATGAAATTTCTATCTCGTCTAAGTCATATATTCTAAATTCACTTTGCTGAATAAATTCAGTT
>CASEYK010000020.1 GCA_949292105.1 uncultured bacterium | reverse complement strand
TTCCGCTTCACAAGCGATCAAACATCCGAAGCCCCATGGTATGCAACTCAATTATTCTTCAAGAGTTTAAAAGTTGACACCTTTGGACTTTACACTTTGTCTTATGACATCGTTTCAGATGTGGCGGGAACAATTAAACTTTATGGGGCAGCATTTGAATTACAAGTTGGAACAAATCACTATGAAAAAACAGTTCCTTTGACCAAAGGTAGTTTCTATCAAGCATCAATTCAATTTGGTAAAGAAGAAAGCGGTGTCATCGGACCATGCGAAGTTGAAATTAGAGACCTTTCATTGGTCTATATTCCACAAGTTGAAAACCCTGTGTGGGAAGGCTATGGAATGAGCGTCACACAAGAAGGTACCGATAACATCATTACTTATTCCAATGTTCCAAATCCTTGGTATGACGCTAACGCGAGAATTTATGACTTTACTTGTACAAAAGATGTCGAGGTGTTAGTCATTGAATTCACAGGAACCAAAGACCAAAGTTATCAATTCAAATATGAAGGTATTCCATCAAGTGTTTCTGTTACTGCTTCTGTCACTGCTACTGGTGAAAGACAAACAGTCTTGCTGGATATGAGAAATTATACCGACGAACAAAAAGAATCAATGCATAACTTATTGGTTTTCTGCCAAGATGTCGGTGCCAGCGGCACAATAACCATCCACGGTTATCAAATGTACAACGATATCGCTGATGCATTTGACACCAATTGGTGGGGATTCGGCACAAGCGTTGAAGATGAAGGAACAACATCCAAGATCTCTTACTACAATGTGCCTGGAGAATGGTGGGCACTTAATGCTCAATATAACATTTCAATTGAAGATCCTGCCAACACCACTACAATTACATTCGATTTCAAAGGTGTTGAAGGACATACATACTTATTTAAAATTGAAGGATCTGGTTATTCAACCGAACAAAGCGTTGAAGCCACAGGCGAAAGACAAAAATTTACACTTGACTTCTCTAACATTGCTGAAGAATATCGAAGCAAATTGGATAAAGTGGTCTTCTTCTGCCAGACTGTTGGCGCGACAGGAACAGTCGAAATGTATTCAGTAACCTATTGATAGTTTCCTCACTTTCATCATCGTAAAAGAGCGGCGTCAAAACCGCTCTTTTATTAATGGTGAATTATTTGAGAGAGTACCAAAACAAGCAATATCAGCACCAGCGAGAAGAAGTGGTATTAGTTTAACTAAATTTGAGAGAGTACCAAAACCTGACTTGATTATTCGAAAAAAGGAGGTATGTATTAGTTTAACTAAATTTGAGAGAGTACCAAAACCATTATATGATTTATGACAGTCATAATTCAGTATTAGTTTAACTAAATTTGAGAGAGTACCAAAACCACGCATATACAATCTTGTGTCATCATTAAGTATTAGTTTAACTAAATTTGAGAGAGTACCAAAACAATTACCCCAATCTGCATTTTCATTTATCAGTATTAGTTTAACTAAATTTGAGAGAGTACCAAAACTGCTAGGCGTATAGTCGGCACCTTCACGGGGTATTAGTTTAACTAAATTTGAGAGAGTACCAAAACGTTGGCGGTGAAAAATAACAAAACATATGCGTATTAGTTTAACTAAATTTGAGAGAGTACCAAAACATTGTCACTCTCGAAAAGAGCGTCATAATCGTATTAGTTTAACTAAATTTGAGAGAGTACCAAAACGAACCCAACATAATTGAAACCAAACGGCCAGTATTAGTTTAACTAAATTTGAGAGAGTACCAAAACTGTGAAGAACAATAAAACATACGCTGATGTGTATTAGTTTAACTAAATTTGAGAGAGTACCAAAACCTAATTTCAAGCATATTTGTTTTTTCATTTGTATTAGTTTAACTAAATTTGAGAGAGTACCAAAACCATAACTTTATTCCTCCTTTTTTCTAATAAGTATTAGTTTAACTAAATTTGAGAGAGTACCAAAACAGCTGAAAAGGCGGAACAAGACCAAATTTTGTATTAGTTTAACTAAATTTGAGAGAGTACCAAAACAAAATCGCCACAATAATCGACAGACAATTTGTATTAGTTTAACTAAATTTGAGAGAGTACCAAAACTATCGATCTCGAAAAGAGCGTCATAATCAAGTATTAGTTTAACTAAATTTGAGAGAGTACCAAAACATATAGTGCATAAACAACTTCTAATAATTAGTATTAGTTTAACTAAATTTGAGAGAGTACCAAAACTTCAAAATGTGCTTATCTTTTTTGTCCATAGTATTAGTTTAACTAAATTTGAGAGAGTACCAAAACCTCAAATTTAAATTAAACATTTGGCATATTTACTCAAAAAGTGTCTTTATTAATAAATCATCTTTATGAGCATTTGGTTCAGAAACATAGTTTCTAAACCTATTATACAAATTTTCTTTTTCGATGTGAAAAGGCAATTCCATTATTTTATCTAAAACCATTTCTTCGTTTGCCAAATCCAAATAATTTGTTGAAAAAATGGAATAATAACTTGAATCCACATCCAACAAAGTGTTGGTATCCACTAGCAAGATCAAATTGTCAAGATTGATTGAACACAAACACTTTTCGATTTCGCTCGTAATCTGCGGAATGGAACAATATGCTATTACGCCTTTGTCAAATGATTTTTTTGCTATTTGTGAAATAAGTTTTAGCTGCAACAATATAATTTCTTTGTATGACAAATCCGCAGAATTGCATGAAAATTCATCGCAACTAATTATTGGAATTAAAGATTTAAAAATTATGCTTTTGGTAAATGTGTCCAAACTAAAATTCAAAGTTTTGTTTTGAAATTCAATGCCCGTGTTATCGGTAAAAAATTCTTTGCCAAAAGAATCAAATAAAATTTTAAGCGTTTCGAATGTTTCACTTTCTTCGATTTCATCGGCAAAAGTTTCTAAATACTTTAATATGAGAGATTTTGTACCAAGCTTCATATCAGTTTCTAAATCAAAAAATTGATTAATTTCAAAATACTTCCACTGTTTTGTATCTATCAATTTCTCGTTTAAATAACAATATCTTTTTCTTTGATTCTCCATTGCAAATTCACTTGTTGAAAGTTTATTCAAACAATTTCTTAGTACTGAATTGACTTGATATTTTTGTTCAATATTATTTCCAATCAATAATTTAAAATTATGAACATCGATGCTCCACTCTCGCGATCCTTCTTGAATTTTTAATCTTTTCATTTTTTTCTCCTTATAATTCTATTAAAGTGTCCATGTTTTCTTGCTCTTCAAAAAAAGTCTTGCTGCCGACCAAAATTAGCATTCTGGAATATTGCTTCTCTGTAACTACCATTGCTCTAATTGAGCCATCTTGTGGCAAATTTTTTTTCAAAATTTTAATGTGATTATTAACGGCGTCTAAATTACTAAAAATCTTGGAATAAATTGAAAATTGAATCATCTTATAACCTTGTTTGATTAAATATTTCCTAAAAACTGCGTAATTATGTCTGTCTTTTTTGGTAGCAACTGGTAAATCAAAAAATAATATTAATCTCATAAAATCATAAATCATGCAATTCAATCCCAAAGTCGAACAACTCTTCAACAGTACCGTCCATAAATTTTATAAATTCATCTACATATTTCTCAACGCAGTGATTAAGCGTTACTTTTTGGTCTGAGATTGTATTTAATTTAAAATTTACAATCCGTAAGATTTTATTTCTGTGTTCTTTTAAAAAAATCTGTTCGTTTAAAAAATTACTATAAACATAGTTATCGACGATGGGTCTAAATGGTTCCATGAAATCATCAACCAAATTAAAGGCATTGGTTGTACTTCTATGAAAAATACCAAGTTGTGGATTTAAACCTTTTGACACAGTAATTCTAGCGATTAAAGAACGGAGAATACTATACCCGTAGTCAAGACAAGCGTTAATAACATTATGATCATCTCTTCTGCTGAAGTTTAATCCAAACAATGAATGAAAATATACTTTAGCCGCCAACCCCTCTCGATTAGTAGAATCAAAGAGATCTACTTCTTGAATATATTTTGAAAGTAATTCAATTGTATCAGTATCGCTCGAATTATATTTTTCAATTACTTGTTGTTGGTGCCTTATTTTTTGCTGAATAATCTTTTTCCAAACTAGCCCATACCTGCCATTATCATAATTAATTTGCTTATTGAGCATTTTTGCCGATTCGTAATGGCCTGATAATGGTAAATGAATGGAATATGGAAGATGATTATCTCCACATAAAATAATAGGAATGTTGTATTTAGCACATGCATTAAAAAGCCCAACAGAAAAATTAGTTTTAAAATTGTCTATAACAATCATCAAAATATCACTGAGCGGAAATAAATATTCATTAGCACCTTTTACAACTTTAACATTGTCAAGATATAAACTAAGATGATTGCTTTCTTCAATAAAAAGAACTCGCCAACTCATAATTACAAATAAAAAGAGAGGGCGAGCCTCTCTGATTTCGGCAGTACTTTCACTAGGAAAAACGCCTTGTTTTGGTAGATTCTCTCTAATCTACATTTAGTTAAACTGTTAGTATTTCTACCAACGGAGTCATTGTACATTATTTCCACCTCAACTTCAATGGTTCATCTTTGACATCAAACATATTGCCAAGAATATCTGTAGCTTTTTTCTTAATATTTAATACAGAACCGCCAATTGTAAAAAGGAATTGAAATTTGGTCCATTGACCAGGTTGTTTCTCTTTTTTGGTTTCCGTGCCAAAATATGAAAGTTCGATTGTGTTAATTTTAGGGTTGTTTACACACTTAAAAAGGTAAAGTACTGGCTCTTCATCTTTTTTGGTTATTTCCATCAAGTCGTTTCGATAAAATGAATTAACAAAAACATATTCTGAATTAATACCATATCTTGTTTTTTCATTATCGTACCATTTTGAATCAATAACATGATATCCGTGTTTGGAACCAACATTTGAATATCTAATAGTGATGAACTTATATAACTTTTTCGACTGGTTGTAGTACAAATCCATTCTATATGGCGAGAGTTGCAGCATAACGCTTTGAGAAGAACTAGCCTTGTTTTGTTTAAATTTGTTTGAAATATCGATGTGAGAGCCCAACTTATTTTCGATATATCTTAATTTTGTTATGATTGGCGCCCTTTTGCCCTCTCCACTAACCTTTCTAACAAAATCGCCATAATCTTTTTTGTATTCTGCAAATGGATTTGGGGAATCAGGATATTGATTAACAATTTTTAATAAAAGATCATAGGTTTTGGGGTCATTTCTTTTAATTAACAAATTGTCAGAAGATGCATCATTTTTTCTTAAAATTTCTATCAATTTCTTGCATGATTGTTTGTCATAAATATTACTATAGTTTTTAATAACATAAGTTTCTCCATTGATGAGTGTAGTCCCATAAATGGTTTCATCTGAAATTGAACGATTAGGTTTAGAATCAATCTTATAGGAGAATTTAAAATCGTCAATGTAATGCAACTGCTTGATTTGTTGGCAAACAGTTTGAATAGTTTCATTGAAAATATCCTTTACATCTTTAGGAGAATATATTTCTCCAGTTTCTTCGTCATATATTCTTTCCAAACATTTATCCATTACATATTTCGATTGTGAGAAAGAGGCGATAATAAGAGCATCAACTGCGTGATGTGCATGATAATCTCTGTTCTTCTTCAAATTAGATAATTTGCGCACCATCGAAGTTGTTTTACCATTAATAACATGGACTTTGATGTGATGATATTTGTCGCTGTTCGACAAGAAATTGTTCAGCGCTGATAAAATATAACTAGTTGCATAACTAGTATCATTTAAATTTCTTTCAATAAACTCTTCTTGAACTTTGGCTAGATTGATATCTGCGTCAAAAAGCAAATTGGACATTTTTTTCTTATTATCTTTGTAATGATTTCTAACAAATTTAACAAACTCAGAATACGACTGCCACTGCAAAGGTTTATCTCCAGAATGGAAGACAGCGTGCGGAGTTCTTTGGCCTTTAATTTGATTTTCTGAATGATACACCAACACTTTGTTACTTCTAGAATTATCAAAAGATACCGAATACGGAATAATGTGATCAATTTCAAAATTATCTGGATTGGTAACTAAGTCATTTAAATCAATAGTTTTTCCGCTGTAAACGCTTTTAGAGTCTTGTTCTCTATAGAGCAACACTTTTTCTATTAATTTTGAATTAATATTTTCTTCTGGATATTCAGATAGTATTTCGATTACATCATTTCTTTCTTTTTCGTTCCTTTGCTGAGCGTTTTTAATTTGATCTTTTTCATCTTGAGAGTTTTTGCTTCTCGTCATTTCAATAAAGATACGAGAAATTTCGTAATCATCATTGGAGTAAGTTTTCAAAATCGCTTTAATAACTTTAAAAGTTTGGTTGATGGCTTGGTAAGCAACTGGGGAAATTACAATATCTTTTGGCAACTTAAGTTCTCCATTAGAAGTTTGTATACCCAAATGATTATTTCTAATGATTTGGGTTGAATTTAAACTTTCATTAATCATTTCAATCGTCAATTGTCTTAAAGCTTTAAGAGATAGAGAATGATTACCACTCACCTCAGTAATATTTGCGAACGCGGCGATATACTCATCTGTTAATCGCTTATTTTGGGCTTGTAGAGTTTTTAAATTATCAATTCTTTCTTCAACTGATTTGTATTTAGTTAAAACAGCAAAAACATCATCTAAAAAGTATATATCTTCCATACCGCTAAGATTGCCATCTTTATCTAACTCCCATGGATTAAGAGTCCATTCTGGCAAATTTGCTTTTTTAGCGGCTTCTCTAATTTTCTTTATGCTTTTTGATTCAGTGATAATCGGATTATCCTTTTTGTCCACTCTAAAGCCGGCAACATTTTCTTTTGAAACGCCAAGATCGTTACATAATTTAGTAACAGTAATCTTGCCACTATCAAAAATGTAATTATTGATGATATCTAATTTCTTGTCTGTGCCGACAATCTTTTGGCGATCAATGCTTAAATTATTTAAATCGTTGAGCAAATTAAATATTTCGGCAGAAGGGCAAACTTTTGGGGCTCTTAATTCATCTGGATAGATAGAACAATGCCCGGTCATTTTTTCAATAAGATTGATGGGCTCGGCACCTAAATAAAGGTATCTTCCATAAGGGGTTGGAGAATTAATGGAACCAGGGCCGTCGCTGAAGTGCCGTCTCGTTTTAAAAACATCCAATAATCTTTCTCGATATGGATTTGCTATATTTTGAACATCTAAAAGTTTTAAAAATTCTTTTTCATAAAGACTATAACTGTATTTATTGTCTTTCCCTCTTACTTTGCCTTCTTGATTTAATATTTTTAATTGATGGATACAAAGATATTCTTCAGGAATCTTAGTTTTTTCAGTCGCTGTATCTTCAGAATCAACCAGTGTATATCTAAAACCATTCCTTTTAATCAAATGCAAAATGGCTGTTGCCAACTCTTCGTTGTTAAGTTTTTGCGTAATTCCTTTGACTCGTATTAAGTAAGGATTAAGCGATGGGGTAAAATCCATGTTGTCGATAACACCCATCTCTAGCAAAATTCTTTTAGCCCTGTAAATTCGAAATTCTTTTCTTCTTATTAATCTTCTTCGACCGCGATACTCTCTTCTTTTTTTATTGTTGGCAGGGTCGACAGCGGAAAATAGTCTCACTCCTTTGTCGATAATGCTACCTGTGTCAATGTCGATGAGCCCCCAGCCCACCGATCCAATGCCGATGTCCAAGCCTAAAGAAAGTTTCTTTTTCATAATTCTTCTCCAATCAAATTAAAATTGTCTATAAATATTATATTTTAAAAAACGATAATTTTGTCTTATTTTCTTGTGCAAATGTGCGCTTGCTATTAATTCTTAACTAAAATTTTAATTATCTCTCTGCTTTAAATAGCACGAAGCCAAGAGTAAAGAAAAAATCATCCTCTAAAAATGCATTTTCCAGTTTTTCGTAATTTTCGTTTATCCATTTTGCGTTTTCAGAATATTTGGAATTATCTGGATCTTTTTTGGCTAAATCGTTGAAATCGTTTTTAATGAACGCGAAGTAAATATTAAATAAAGCTTCTTTTTCATCATAATCCATACCAGTAGTATCCATACCACTTTTAACCAATCTAATATTTTTATAACCGGATTTATGCAAAAGAGTATAGATTTGCCTACCGCTATGTCTATATCCCGAGAGATCATCTTTTGAACATATGCTAACAGCGTGAGAAAATAAATTGTCATCATCTGGATAAGCTACATTTAAGCCATCATCAATATCTTTCACGATAATGGTCGCCCCTGGTTTGATAAAAGGGCGAATAGCTTTAAGCAATTTAATCGGGTCTTTTAAATGAAGCATTATCATTGATATGTTTACTACATTAAAATCTGGGATATTATATTTTTCACACAATTTTCTAAGTGTAGAAGCGAAATCGTCTGACTCAAGATTGCACTGTTCAAAATGAACTTTATTGTTTTCATATTTATCATTAGCAGCCTTAACAATATCTGAGTTGTATTCAAGACCTAAAATAAAACCGACATTGTCCTTGCTACCTAATCTACCCATAATTAAATCGCCGTTGTTAGAGCCAAGATCTAAAATTCGCATTGTCTCTTTTTCGGCCGCTACTTGATTGTATAGTTCGCTATCAAAAGACTTTAATAATATTTGCTGTGTTTCTAGTCTTTTGATTTCTCTTTCATCAGCACCATCAAGATACATATTAGCTTTTCTTTCGCTTTGTTCTATTTCCTCTTCTTTATATGGCTTTAATACAGCATTAATTTTGTATTTAAGTTCTTGAACAGCGTTTTCTAATCCTTGCATGGTGGCATCGATCCAATGCATTCTTTTCACGTAATATTCCATAGCTTTCGATAAATCTTGATCATCAAGTTTTAATGGCAAAATGGTCAAATCACCTTTTTTATCAATAATTCTCTTATAAGCAATTTCCACTTCGTTGAGAACATGAGGCGATTTTGATGATTCGTCATTTAAGAGGACAACAAAAATAGTTGCTTCTTCGATGGCGTTAACAATGCTTGTTGCATAGTCACCGATGACATCTCTAGGCGCATACCAACATCTAATGCCATCGCTCTCCAATTCTACGCAAATGCGGTCGACGACCGATTTTAAACTATGTTCATAACTTAAGAAAACATCTACTTTGCTCATAAAAAAACCTCTAAGATATATTTTGATAACCTACTGATTATTTTATCACTAATGTTTTAATTTTATACATAGTAAATAGTATTTAATGAATTTCATTTATGTTGGTGAATTTTCGAATATAATTAGACAATTAAAAAGCAAGTTACAGATTTTATAACTTGCTTCTTCAACTAATTAATTTCATTTAACAATCCGTTCTATTTTTTAATGTACTTATTTAATTCTTTGTCTGAGATAAATTCGTATCCGATATGTTGTTTATCGTCTTTGCTTCTATTGTTTTTTTGGTGTAATAAGGCATGTCCTTTTATTCCATCTTTTGTCTTTACAGCAGCAATATCAAGTTCGTCGTTCTTGTTTGCGTTTTTATTTAATTTTTTATAGACCTGCCTATAATCGTTTTCATTACTTGGCGATTTTATGTTTTTAACGATTTTGTTTGAATACTTTAGCACACTTTTCCTCCTTTCTAATAATATTTTATTACTCAACCGAATCTATTTTCATACGAATGTTTTTAAAATATGTTTCATCACCATCTTTTAAAGCAATAAGCATTGGTAGCAAATTGCTAGCTGGCAAATCTTTCTTGTAGTTAGTTGATAATGCAGCAGCATTTTTCAGCATAACTGAATAATGATATTCTTCATATATTATTGAATTCTTAATAATGCCTAACTGCCATGCACTAGCGTTATAATTTGATTTAATTTGCCTGTGTAATTTATCGGTTTTTCTTGACCCTATTTTTGGCCAATACTTATGAACAATTTCTGTATTGCTTTCCTTAGAAGTTGACTTTAAAGCCACTTTGTCAAGAGTGTCGGCCGTTAGTAAAAACAATTGCAAAATATTCGGATTAGTGCAAAAACACACATTATCCGCAACCGCTTCGTCTCCGAAAATAGAATTTAATTTTTGCCTTGTGATACTATATTGAGATTGCTTGTCGGATGCTCTATTGTCGACATCAAAAGCACAAAGTATACAGTCGTATAAATCATCGCGCAACTTAGAAAGAAACAAATCAGGGATAGAACCTGCCCCTAAAGCATTTTCAATCTCAAGACGAAATTTTTCGTGTGTCCCTAATTGCCGGACAACTTCAAAGAAAGCACATTCTTCACTACCCTCCACTATGATACATATGTTGTAATATTTATCCATAATTATCCTTTATTATGTGAAGACAAATATTTAATAAAGTTGGGAGATGGTACATAGCCAAATTCTCCACGATTATAATGTTTTAATAAATCTTCTGCTACCCTCGGGCCTCCATCAGCCACTGGTGCATCTTTCAAGCAAAATAATCTGCTGGTTAAGTCATCGTTTCTAAATGCGAAATAAATCTGGTCTTTGCGCATCATATGTTTGCAAGAAATGAGTTCAAAATCATGGGCGGTAAAAAGCAACTGCCCCTTTTCATTTGCAAAACTGTTAAAGATAGCCAAAATAGCTCTTGACAACTTGAAATGCAAACCATTATCTAATTCATCCACAATTAATGTTTTGCCATTTGTTACTGTTTCATAAACATAAGATGCGAGAGCTTCAATTTTTTTGGTACCAGTTGAGTCAAATATTATTGATGGAACGGCTTTTTTACCATATTTAGTGTAAAGTTTAAACTGATCTATGATGTCTATTTTCTTCAAAGTATCTTCACTGATTGGTCTATCACTAGCGTCTTTAAATTCCGCCTTTTCGTTATAGTAAAAATTCTCGACAGATAAATCAGCATGCTTAACAAAATCAATAATAAAACTTTTTTTATTATCGTCTTTGCTTTTTAATATATCGATGGTTTTTTCAATAGGAATATTGAATAGATTAACGATTTCTAATGAATCAGCAAAAGCCTTAAAGGATTCTAAATAACGATTGAGGTTATTAAAACTCAAATTATCTAATGAAATACAATATAAAAATGGTTTTTTAGAAGGCAACAATTCTAATAGAGTGGGATTTTCTATACCTAAAATGGTTAACGATTTATTTTCTCTATCTCTCGTATAAACGCTTTTAATAGAGGAATTACCCGTTTCGTAAAATACAACTTCGCTTAATGTTTCTTTGATAATTTCATGTTTATAACTATCATAAGCAAAAGAATATTGCATCCAATTTTCATCTGCGTCTGTTTTATAGATAATAGAAATATCGCTTCTAGCTTTGTCACCAAATAAATCAAGATTAAAAGATATATTTTCAACACCTAGCATCAATTGTTTTATAAGCGATACTAGATACAAAACTTTAGACTTACCAATATTATTTTGTCCATAAAGACTAATCGATTTTAAAACATTTCGATTAAGAACATGAAA
>CASEYK010000019.1 GCA_949292105.1 uncultured bacterium | reverse complement strand
TAACAAATATAGATGTTGAGAATAAATGTTGTATTAATACGATTAAACTACTAATATTTACACATATGCTAGAGATTTTAAAAGTAATTATTATCGCAATCGTCGAAGGAATAACCGAATGGCTTCCGATTTCCTCGACAGGCCACATGATTATTATCGGCGATTTGCTTCAAATCAATAATTCATTTCGAACTGAATTTTGGAATTTGTTTTTAGTCGTTATCCAATTAGGTGCCATTTTGGCGGTTCTCATTTCCTTTTTTAAAAAGATTTGGCCGTTTGGCAAAAACAAAACAAAAGAAGAAAAAAAACAAATTTGGCTACTGATTCTAAATATTGTTATTGCTTGTTTGCCGGCCGCTATTCTAGGGTTGTTATTTGACGATATACTTGAAACATATTTAATGAATTCTATTACAGTTTCTATCACATTAATCGTTTATGGCGTGGTATTTATTTTGATTGAATATTTCTTTAAGAAATATAATAAAACATTTACCGTCGAAGACATTTATCAAATGAGTTGGAAAACGGCTTTGATTATCGGCGCCGCACAAGTTTTGGCTATGATTCCAGGAACATCGCGCAGCGGAATAACAATCATCGCTGCCATGCTCATCGGTTGCAATCGTAAAGTTGCGGCTGAATTTTCTTTTTTAGTCGCCATTCCCATTATGTTTGGTGCTTCAGGCTATAAAAGTGTTAAATTTTTTATTGAATATGGTCAATTAGAAGCGATGGAATGGGTTTATCTTTTGCTCGGATGCGCTATCGCCTTTGTGGTTTCAATCTTTACAATAAAATATTTTATGAAATTTATAAATAAAAACACCTTTACGCCATTTGGATATTACCGCATCGGCCTTGGTGTTGTTATTATTGTGTATTATCTTATCGTTACATTTGGTGTTGAGCCTTCGCAAGGTGTTTCATCAAGCGAAAGTATCATTAACTCATTATCACTTATTTTCCATTATGATAATAAGCGCTCAATTGATATTCCACCACTATTAGATTGTCAACTCGCGGTAAATCGATAATATTTCATCAAGAGTTGAATGCGAAACAAAATCATCCATAAACACAATATTCATTTCGCGAATCATTGTCATGTTTTCGATTGGAAGAATAGCGAGCGAATGATTTTTCATCTCGCTAAAACAGACGCTTTTAGGTAAGACAGAAACACCCGCTCCCTTTTGCACTAAATCCTTAATCGTAGCAATATTATCAATTTCTAAAATAACATTAAATTCATCGATGGATATGTTCATATTGCCGAGTTGAGACACGAACAAACTTCTCGTTCCACTCTGTTTTGATCTTAAAATCATTTTTTCGCGTTTTAAGTCATTAACATTAACTATTTTATTTTTAGCAAGAGGATTATTAGCACTCATAACCGCTACTAAAGAATCAGTGTCGAGAAGAACGCTAGAATATTTTTTTTCAGTTACTTTTCCTTCAACAACGGCCAAGTCAATCTCATAAGTTGATAATTTGTCATAAAGATTTTTTATGGAATCAGAAACGATTTTTATCTTTGTTCCCTTGTTTCTCGAGCAAAATTCTGCCAAAACTTCAGCCACAATATTACTCTCCGCTGTGTGTGTAATACCAATGGTAAGAGTGCGGGCGTGTTTCTTTTCATCGCTTAGTTTTGTTTCAAGTTCTTTATACAAAGAAGTAATACGCCTTGCATATTTAATCAAAATAGAGCCTTCAGGTGTTATTTTTAAGTCGTTGCCAACCCTATTGAATATTTTAATATTCAGTTCATTTTCTAATTGTCGAATATGCTGGCTGACTGCTGGTTGTGTTAAATTTAATTTTTTAGCTGCGAGTGTATAATTTTTTAACTCGCTAACGGTTAAGAGCGTAATGAATTTTGAATCTTCCATGTGATGACCTCGCTATAAGTTTTTGTTATTGGCACCAAAGTTTTTATTAGTTTTCATTATAACTTTGATTGATAAGATAATAGCATGCTCAAAAAGAATTTCAACACATTTTAAACTAAAGGAGGTTTCGAGATGCTATTAGAAATTTATAAGTTTTACGACAATTTAGGAGTTGCAACTATTCTTATTGCTCTTGCAGCAATGTTACTAGCTGGTTTTATGATTTCTCGCCTTACCAAATTGTTAAAACTGCCTAATGTAACTGGTTATATTATTGCCGGCGTTCTTATTGGGCCATATGTCTTGAATATGATACCAGGATATATCATTGAAAACATGAGCTTTTTAAGCGATTTGGCGCTAGGATTCATCGCCTTCGGCGTTGGCAAATTTTTTAAGAAGAATGTTTTAAAAAGCGCGGGCGCAAAAGTTATAGTCATTACTTTATTTGAGGCTTTGCTAGCTGGTGTTTTAGTGACAGTTTGTGTGGGTATATTCTTTCCACAACTCGGTTGGTCATTTGCTCTCTTGCTTGGAGCAATCGCCACAGCAACAGCTCCAGCCTCAACGATGATGACCATCAATCAATATAAAGCGAAAGGTGAATTTGTGAATACCCTTTTGCAAGTTGTTGCTCTCGATGACATTATTTGCTTACTCGTCTTCAGCGTTGTCTCTGCAATTGTAAAGGGCACGAATGGCAGCGGAGTTGATGTGTGGAGCATCGTTCTACCAATTCTTTATAATATTGGCTTTATCATTGTAGGTTTCATCGGCGGATTTGTTCTCGGTTTCCTCGTGAAAGGACGTAGCCCCAATAGCCGACTCATTATCGCAGTTGCAATTATTTGCGCAATTTCCGGTTCATGCATTATTCTTAATATTTCACCGCTTCTTTCTTGTATGGTTTTTGGAGCTACTTATATTAACTTCAAAGATGATGAAAAAATATTCAAATATATGGATCATTTTACTCCGCCGATTATGCTTTTATTCTTTGTCATGAGCGGTATGAATATGAATTTGGCAGCCTTTGCAACTGTAGGTATCGTCGGGGTCGTCTATTTCCTCGTTCGCATCGTTGGCAAATATGGCGGAGCTTATATCGGTGCTGCTATTACAAAAAAAAGTCCAGCTGTCAAAAATTATTTAGGCTTTGCCTTAATTCCACAGGCTGGTGTGGCAATCGGACTTGCATTTTTAGGACAAAGGATGTTACCAGAAGAAATTGGTTCCACCTTCCTTTCAATTATCCTCTGTTCATCTGTTTTATATGAAATGGCAGGCCCAATCCTTGCTAAATTTGCTCTTTTCAAAAGTGGAGCAATTCCAAAGGATCAAACACCAGTCCTCGACACAAACGAAATCATTGACTCAGGCAATACTTATCAGCGCGTCAATTTTAAACAAATTGAAAAAATAAACGAAAACCAGCAAGCCGAAACTAAAGAAGCCACTGTCGAACCAACAGTTTCTACATCGGCACCAGCTTCTACATCTAATGAGTTAGCGCATGCGCACGGCAAAAAAGGAGGACACTAGCAATGGGCTACTACACAAGTATTTTACTCGCGAATTTTAACCGCATCGTTCCAACCAAGAAAAAATCTTATGTATCAATTATCGAGAATACATATCTCGAACATAAATCAGTCTTTGCCACCACTATTTTGCTCAATCTTGTCGCAATGCTCATCACTATCTTTGCCGATGTCATGATTGCGGTATTTCAAATCAATTTCGTCGACTCATTATTCATTCACCTTGGGTTAATGGTTTATTACATATTGCATTTCAATATGTACCGCAACAACTTAGTCTTCTCATTTGCCTATATCTTCATGATT
>CASEYK010000018.1 GCA_949292105.1 uncultured bacterium | reverse complement strand
AAAGAAGCTTCAGTAGAAGTTTTTGATAAAAAAGTTGCTGCCATCGGCCATGGATTATTACTTTTGGTTGGCTTTACTGATGGCGACGACGAAGAAATTTGTCGAAAAATGGCAGAAAAAGTCATCAATCTGCGCATTTTTGCTGATGAGCATATGATGACAAATCTTTCTATTTGTGATGTTAAAGGCAATCTTCTTTCTGTTAGCCAATTCACTCTTTATGCTGATGCTTCTAAAGGGCGTCGGCCAAGTTTTGTACAAGCTATGTCGCCAAACCAAGCACAAAATCTTTACGAATATTTCAATCAGCAATTAGAACTTTTGTATCGACCAGTTAGTACAGGTATTTTCGGAGCATATATGAAAGTATATTCCATCAACGATGGACCTTTTACCATTATGTTAGATAGCAAGGACTTAAAATTATGAAAGTTATGCTCGGTTTATCTGGCGGAGTTGATTCAGCTGTTGCCGCTTATTATTTAAAAAAGCAGGGACATGAAGTCATTGCCTGCTTTATGCGCAACTGGGATGCGCTTGCAAGCGGAGATTATCTAGGCAATCCAACGATTAATAACGAACAGTGTCCCCAAGAAAAGGATTACGATGATGCAGTCGGTGTGGCAAAAAAACTCGGTATCCCTTTGCTACGCATCGATTTTATTAAAGAATATTGGGATGAAGTTTTCGCTTATTTACTCGATGAATATAAACATGGTCGCACACCCAACCCTGACATTTTTTGTAATCGCTATATTAAATTTGATGCTTTTTTACAGTTCGCTTTAAAACAAGGGTGCGATATGATTGCGATGGGACATTACGCCAAGCGCGTTGATAAAGATGGTGTAGCATACTTGCTCAAAAGCTTTGATAAGGAAAAAGATCAAACCTATTTTTTATCGCAGATCACGCAAAAACAATTATCCTACACGCTCTTTCCTCTTTCCGATGTTAACAAAGCTGAAGTGCGCAGAGTAGCCAAAGAATTAGGGCTCGACATCGCTACTAAAAAAGATTCAACCGGAATCTGTTTTATTGGCGAAAGGCGTTTTAAAGAATTTTTGCAAAACTTTATTCCAGCGCAAAAAGGAAAAATAATCGATATTGAAACGAACAAATATATCAAAGACCATGATGGTGTCATGTTTTATACTATCGGTCAAAGAAAAGGGCTTGGTATCGGTGGTATTTCAGGTGAAAAATCCGATAGTTATTTTGTTGTCAAAAAAGATGTAAAAAACAGTATTCTATATGTTGCTAGAGGCGAAGAAAATCAATATCTTTTGAGCGATAGCTGCATCGTTAAAAGGATGAATTATATTTCAGCCAAGCCCAGAAACGGTGCACATCTCAACTGCAAATTCCGATATCGTCAAAAAGATCAAGGAGTCACCATTGAGTACATTGATGATGATAGTGTGAAATTGATTTTTGATAAACCTTATAAAGCGGTTACTCCAGGGCAAGCAGCCGTCTTATATGATGGCGAAATTTGCCTTGGTGGTGGACTGATTGATTCAACCTATATCAACGGCAAACGAAACGATATATAAAAGACTAGATTTTTATCATTTTAATTGATAAAATAAAGCTAAATTCAATGAGGAAACCCAGTTTGACTATCTCGTTATAGAGAGTATCAGATGGTGGAAGAGATACACGAGATGCAAACGCGCCACTTCTTCGGAAGCGATTAATACCCGCCGGATTAGCTCCGTAATGCTAAAAATAAAGTGCGTTACTTTGTAACGAATAAGGATGGTACCGCGATGAATAGTCGTTCCTTAGTGAACGACTTTTATATTGTTTGGAGGCAAAAAAGATGAAAAATTTATCAAGCAATGAAGTTCGCCAATTATGGTTAGATTTCTTTAAAACAAAAGGTCATAAAGTGGAGCCAGGCGCTTCGCTCATTCCAATTCATGATCCGACTTTGCTATGGATTAATTCGGGCGTTGCCGCTCTTAAAAAATATTTTGATGGTTCAGAAATACCGCCAGCTAGACGCATCGTCAATGTTCAAAAAGCGATTCGTACCAACGATATTGAAAATGTTGGTCACACCGCTCGTCATCACACCTTCTTTGAAATGTTAGGTTGCTTTTCAATCGGCGATTATTTCCGCAAAGAAATTATTGCTTGGGCAGTAGAAATTTTAACCTCTCCACAGTGGTTTGACATGCCGATTGATAAATTGTATATGACCTATCACCCATCTGATGTTGAAACAAAAAAATTATGGATGGCAAATGGTATAACAGAGGACCATCTTATTCCTTTAGAAAATAATTTCTGGCAAATTGGTGAAGGACCATGTGGACCAAACACCGAGGTCTTTTTTGATCGCGGTGAAAAGTGGGATCCAAATCATCTTGGTGTCAGACTTCTTCACGACGAAATTGAAAATGATCGATATATAGAAATTTGGGGAATTGTTTTCTCTCAATATAATGCTGTTGAGGGTGTGGCAAGAGAAAATTTTAAAGAATTGCCGAGCAAAAATATTGATACTGGTGCTGGTTTGGAACGTATTACCTGTATCCTTCAAAACAAAGATACAAATTTTGAAGCCGATCTCTTTTGGCCAATCATCCAAGAAACAGAAAAATTGTCGCATAAAAAATATAATTCAAATCCATTAGCTTTCCGCGTTATCGCTGATCATATTCGTGCGATTACATTCGCTCTAGCCGATGGTGAAATGTTTTCCAATGAAGGCCGCGGGTATGTTTTGCGACGCTTACTCCGTAGAGCGGTTCGCTATGGCAATGTTTTAGGTTTGCATGAGCCATTCTTGTACAAATTAGTCGATGTTGTTAAACAACAAATGTCTGATTTTTATCCATATTTAAATGAACACGCTTCGTTTATTGCTAAAGTAGTGGAACAAGAAGAAAAGAAATTCTTTATGACTCTTGAAAAAGGTGAAGCAATTCTCAAGCAAATTGTTGGAGACACCAATCGTCTAAGCGGCAAAGAAGCCTTCCGCTTATACGATACTTTCGGTTTTCCGCTTGAATTGACAAAAGAAATTTGTCAAGAAAGAAATATTACTGTTGATGAAGAAGAATTCCAACAAGAAATGGAAAAACAAAAACAGAGAGCTCGAGAATCGCGAAAAAATGTTCAAAGCATGCACAAGCAATCGGAAAGTTTACTCGCTTGCACATTGCCGAGCGAGTTCACTTATGGTTTAAAACCGATTGAGGCTCGTGTCATCGCTCTATTTGAAGATGGACAAAGTGTTGATTCTTCATCATCGCGAGTTGAAATCATGTTTGATAAAACAATTTTTTATGCCGAATCTGGTGGACAAGTTTCCGATGTCGGCGAGTTTAAAGGCGACAATTTTGAAGGGCGTATCGCTTATGTTTATAAGGCTCCTAACAAGCAACATTTACATGTTGCTCAGATGTTCTATGGAACTATTTCGGTCGGAGATAAAGTTTTATTAAAAATCGATGAACAAAGGCGACTTAGAATTATGCGCAATCACTCGGCAACACACTTGCTCCAAAGCGCTATTGAAGAAGTGCTTGGCAAGGCAATCAATCAGCAAGGAAGTTTTGTCAGTGATGAATACATTCACTTTGATTTTAACCATCTGAGTAAAATCAGCGACCAAGAATTGGGATTAATCGAAGATAAAGTCAACCAATGGATTGCTCAGGCTATACCGATGGAGACAAAAGTGCTGCCAATTGAAGAAGCGAAGAAACTTGGTGCTAAATCACTTTTCAATGATAAGTATGGCGATGTAGTTCGCGTCGTAAGTTTTGAAGGGGTCAGCAGTGAATTCTGCGGTGGAACACATGTCTCTAATACGCAAGATATCGGCATTTTTGCTATTGAATTTGAAGAGAGCATCGCTGCCGGAATTAGAAGAATTCAAGCTCGCACTTCAACTGGAGCATATGACTTATATAAAAAGAAGAATATTTTACTAAAATATTGTGAAGAACAACTTGGTGTTTCATCAGCCGTTGAAATTCCTTCTAGACTTTCAACTGTCATGAAAGAAAAAGAAAACATGAAAAAGGTTATCACGAGTTTGCGCTCTCGCGTCGGTACATTTGTGGTCGATAAACTTGAAAGCACGACTCAAACTAAAGATGGTATGATGTTCTTTGTTTCACATTTGAAAGATATGGATCGAAATGCCTTGGCATACGTTCTTGATAATATGAAAAGCACCCGTCAAAACTATTTCGTCTTATTGATTGGCGAAGATAGCGAAAATAATACCCTCCCAGTAATGTGTGCTATCAAAGGTGAACCTTTGAAAAAAGGATATAAAGCAGGCAAAATCGTTAAAGAAGTTTGTTCCATCTTAGGTGGAAACGGCGGTGGCAAAGATGATTTCGCTCAAGGTTCAGGCAAAAATCGAGATAAAATTGAACAAGCTATTGATGCTGCACGGGAATTAGTTAAAAATGTCTAAGAAAGCTCTCGGTCTCGATTTAGGTAAAGTCACACTTGGTATCAGTTATTCTGATACTCTTGAAATTGTTCATCCTTTGACGACACTTAGATTCAAGTCAAATCAATATCGAGAAACTTTTTCAGAGATTAAAAAAATTTGTGACGAGAATGAAATTGATGAAATAGCATTGGGTTATCCTCTTCACCTCAGCGGTGAACAATCTGAAAGATCTAAAATTTGTTTAGAGTTTAAAAAAGAACTTGAGCAATTATATCCTCATTTACATGTCCATTTAGTCGATGAACGCTTGACAAGCGTTGAAGCTCATCGCTATTTAAACAATATGAATGTCAGCCATCAAACTAGAAAAAAAGTTGTTGATCAAATGGCTGCCATCGAAATATTGGATACATATTTAAGAAGGAGAAAAAATGAAAATGGAAAATAAAAAACTTGATAATCACATTATTATTACTGACGACGAAGGAGTTGAGCATCGTTACGAAATTCTTTTTACTTACGATAACGAAGATCGCGGTGTTTCTTATGTACTTTTCTACGATGAAAATACGCCACAAGAAATTATGGCCATGCGTTACGATGAACAAGGCAATTTATATGAGCTTGAAAGCGATGCCGAATGGGATGAAGTAGAAGAGGTTCTCAATACTTTTTCCGACGACGAAGAGTGCGAATGCGGATGTGATGAGCACGACCATGAACATGATTGCGAGTGCCATCACTGCCACGGCGATAAAAAGAATTAAATCGAAAAAATAATGATTCCCAAACAAGCGCTTAAGATTAATAATCCTATAGGATTAATTTTCTTTTGCGTTACTTTTCGATAAGCGAGACATAATATACATAAAATAAAGAACAATGTCAGCGATTTCAAATCGAACACAAATTCTGAATCTAATTCGTTGCCGCCGAAAAAGATAATTTTAATAAACAAAAACAAAGCGGTCGATAAAATAAGACCAACCACGATGGGCTTCACCCCGTTTAATGCGCCTTTGACATAGCGCGACGACATGAATTTATTCAAAATCAAAGCGATAATAAGAATAATGATAAAGCTTGGCAAAACAACAGCGATGAGCGAACAGATAGCTCCTAGTACACCACCGACATGCGCCCCGACAAAAGTTGAAATGTTAATCGCAAAAGGGCCAGGAGTTACTTCGCTTATCGCGATAAAATCGGTAAGCATACTGGCGCTAATCCAGCCTCTTGAAACGACTTCGCTTTGAATCATCGGAATCATGGCATAACCGCCACCGAAGGTGAAAAGCCCGATGAGGAAGAAAACATAAAACAATTCTAAATAAATCATTTCTTTTCCTCCTTATGTTTTTTAATCACTTCTTGCATTATTCCCACAATCATTCCTAGAAGAATAATAGAAATAGACAAGAAGGAGAAAGTAATATCAAGAGCGGTGCAAACGACCATCACAATAAATGAAATAGCAAACAAAATTGTTGATAGCCAATTCCATTTAATCGCTTTTTGAATGGTGATAATGGCAAGAAGTAATAGTAAAATAACTCCGACTTTTAATCCTTTAAAAGCGTTGGCAACAATTTCCCACGACATGAAGGTTTCATAGAAAAGAGAAATAATATAAATAATGACAAAACTTGGCAAAACAACGCCTAATGTCGCAAAAAAAGATCCCCAAAATCCTCCAACGCGATACCCGACAAAAGTAGCGGTGTTGATAGCAATTGGCCCGGGGGTTGATTCAGAAATGGCTAATATATCGAGAATATCACCTTGGGTTAACCATTTTCGTTTATCGACGACTTCGGCTTGAATGATTGGAATCATTGCCACGCCACCACCAAAGGTGAAACATCCTATCTTAAAGAACGAGAGAAATAAAATCCAAAGTTTTTTCCATTTGCTTTCGCGCATACTCATATCTTACTCACAACAAACTTACAAATAAATATTTTTTTTCAAAATATTATGCTATAATCTTGCATGCAAAATATCGAGGTATCACATATGCAAGAAAAAATAAAATTAACTAAAGAAGGCGTGGAAGAAAAACAAAACGAACTAAGACATTTGCTCGATGTCGAACAGCCAAATGTAAAAGTTCAATTAGCTGAAGCCCGCGCTCAAGGCGATTTATCAGAAAACGCTGATTACGATGCAGCTAAATCGCGTTTAGCGGAAATCGAAGATCGAATTAAAGAATTAGAAGACATTCTTAGCAATTACGAAATTATCAATGAAGGCAAAAGAGGCAGCGACAGAGTCTCTCTTGGCTCAACTGTAGAACTTGAAATCAGTGGTGCAGGCCCTTTGCTCGATGGTGTGAAGAAATATCAAATTGTCGGTTCAATCGAAGCAGATATTAAAAAAGGCAAAATTTCCCATGCTTGTTTGCTCGGTTTAGCGATTATGGGCAAAAAAGTTGGCGATGTGGTCGATGTTAAAGCTCGCACCAATTATCAAGTAAAAATTCTTGGCGTCTCACATTAATCATTAATAAAATTGGTATTTTATCCAAAAAACAAGAAAACCCCCTATGTGTTTTATAGGAGGTTTTTTATGTTAAAAATAATTATTGGTATTATTGCCGTCGCCATTATCGGTTTTATCGGCTTTATGATCATCGATCCGCAAATCAATAATGAAACAGTAAATTCTTATATTATTGCTAGTGAAGATTTATTCCGCTGTACTATCGAAGGAGAGGTAAAGAGCGAAAAAACCTATGTGCTGAGTGAAGGAGCAACCATGGGCGATTTAATCGAAGCTGCTGGAGGCTTGACTGACAACGCCGACACATTAGCTTTTTTTGAAGACGCTCAATTAACAAACGGAATGACATATTTCATCGCAAGCAAGTATGATGATTCTGATATTTGTAACGATACTGAAATACAAAAAGTTAATGTTAATGCCGACGACGCTCTAACTTTACAAAACATTAACGGCATAAGCAGTGCAGTTGCAAACTCAATTGTTTCTCACCGAGCTGAAAATGGTATGTTTTATACCATTGAACAGTTGATGGATGTCTACGGCATCGGTAACGCAACATATAACAAAATTCGCAATTATGTTACTTTGCATACGTGATTGTAATCTTTATTTTTATTGGATTATGGCTTGGTTTATCTACTAAGAATAATCCGTTTTTTTATATTTTTCTTTTCGCTATTTTTCTTATTTATCTCCTTGCCCGCTACAGAAAGAAAAAATGTATCAGCTTAATCGGTATATACCTAATAGGTATATGTGTCTCGATGATTCAGCCGAATTGGAAGAGCGAGGAATATCTTGGTATTGTCGTGGAAGCTAAACCGAGTTATGTTATTTTTTCTGCTCGCTTAGAAAAAATGTATGTCAAAAACGATCAATATCGATTAGAAGTCGGTGATATCGTTTCGATTAATGGAGAAAAAAAGCCGATTCATTTTTCACATTACGAATCGTCATTTAATTTTGAACAATTTTTAAAAGATAAGGGTGTAAAAAATGAGTTAAAGCCCGTTTCTCTACAAGTTCATTTTGCTAATCCAATTCGATCTCTTGAGATTAAAGAAAATTTTTTAAATCGTTTTGATAAAAACACAAGCGCTATTTTGAATATGTTATTGTTTGCTGGCGGTGAAATCGATGAAATAAGCCACCCTTTTGAACAACTGCATTTGGGGAGATTGATTGCTTCGAGCGGATTTTTCATTTACCTATTTATCAATTCATTTACCTATTTATTGTCCTTTTGTTTTCGAAAAAAGTGGGCAAAATTATTGAGCTTATTTTTATTAACCCCTTATTTTGTCATTCTTTTTCCGCGTTTTGCGCTCATGCGCATCGTCTTGCTAAACATTATAAAATGGATTAACGAATACCTTTTGCATCATAATTATCATCATCTACAAATTATTGCTACATTTGGAATTTTCTTTCTTGTTTGCGATTACCACTTTGCTTATCAAGATAGTTTTGTCTTAGGATTTACAATGCCGTTTGCGTTTTATTACATCACAAGGGCAGCAAAGCGCTTTCACTCAAAAGCAGTGCGAAGTTTTTTACAAACTTTTCTCTTGTTTATCTGTTTCATTCCATTTGAAATCAAATATTATCATGAAATCAATCTTTTCACTTGCTTATATCAAGCCATCTTTACACCATTTTTTATTGTTATGGCGGTTTTAGCCCTTTTGTGTTTATACCGCATCCCATTCATTTATTTAATTTCGCCCCTTGCCCATCTTTCAAATCAAATGGCGAAATTTTTTGTCTCTTTCCATAGCAGTATTTATTTACCTCCGCTGAGCGAGTTTGAAACACTTATTTTTTATTTTGTTTTTGCTTTTTTACTTTACCTAATCAGTATTTCACTATTTCCTCTTGTTAAAACGATTTGCGGCTGTGCTATCCTAGCCCTATCCATTTATTCACTCCCAATAAAAAATTGGATGACATATGAAATCAGTTTTGTCAATGTTGGACAAGGCGATTCAACTTTGCTTCGCTACCGAAACACGACAATTCTTATCGATACTGGCGGTTTAACATATTTTGATATCGGCAAAGATGTTTTGTACTCGTATTTGAAAGCAAAAAGAATATATAAAATCGATTACTGCATCATTACTCATGACGATTTTGATCACAACGGTGCGTTATCATCTTTAGCAACATATTTACCGATTCATCATTTTATTGATAGCAGCGATTCTTTTCCTCTTACCATTAATGATCAATTAACTCTTTATAATTACAACAATTTCATTGAACGAGCCAATGAAACAAACAATCAATCTCTTGTCATTGGATTTGTGCTTGATAAGCGGCATTATTTATTAATGGGTGATGCTTCAGAGAAGGTTGAAACCCTCATCATTGAAAATTATCCAAATATTGAATGTGATGTCTTAAAAGTTGGTCATCACGGCTCCAAATCGTCTTCAAGCGAACGTTTCATCGCGTTTCTTCAACCAGAAATTGCAATTATATCAGTTGGTATGAATTATTATGGTCATCCGCACAGCGAAGTAATTGCAACTCTTGAAAAATACGATGTAAAAATTTATCGAACAGATATTGATGGCACCATAACATTTCAAAATTTTCTTTTTTAATTTCATCGCTCATTTTAGTGGCGGTAGAGCAAACCATTTTATATAATAAAAATATGTTTTGTATCGTTTATGGCAAACAGCTCGCATCAATAAAATCGAGGCAGAAAAAAATTGCGCAAGAACATCTAGACTTGTTAGATGATTTTAACTTTGTTCGCTTTGATGCTACCAATGTAACAATTCAAGATATTCTCAAAGAAGCCTCATATTTACCGCTAGGCTACGATAAAAAAGTTATTATTGTCGATAATGCCTATTTTTTAATTAAACCAAAGCCAAGACAAAAAATCGAATCAGAGCAAGATTATCGAGCTCTTAGCAAATATATCAAAACTTTAAATCGTTATACCTTAATTATTTTTTCTTTTGAAGGTTCGTCGTTTGATAAAGATGGCACGATAGGAAAACAGCTCTTAGCTGAACCGGACACAAAAGTTTATGAAATCAAAGATCCGACGAAAGAAGAATTTGAGTTATATGTCAAAAGGTATTTCAGAGAAAAGTTAAAAACCGATATTGATCTAGATGCGATTAAAGAATTAATTAAAAGAATCAGCGGTGACTTAATCAGTTTTCAAAACAACGCTGCTAAGCTCGCTCTTTATACTAACCATGTCACTTATGAAGATGTTTGTTTACTCGTTTCTCGCCCGCTTGAAGAAAATGCCTTTCAAATTTTTAATTTTTTGCTCATGAAAAAGAATAATCAAGCACTTGCCCTTTATCGAGATTTAAGGACGATGGGAGTGGAACCTGTTACTTTGATTTCTATGCTCGCTAATCAATTTCGTCTACTCGATGAGATTGCTTATCTATCTAAAAACGGATTGAGCCCAAAAATTATTAGCGAAGAATTAAACATTAATCAAATCCGCGTTGAAATAATGAAGAAAAACATTTATACATTATCTGAATCGACAATTCACAAGACTTTGCAAGAATTATATAATCTCGACTTGAATATAAAAAGCGGTCTTGTTGACCGCTTCTACGCTTTTGAGTTATTTTTGATAAACTTTAAGGTTTATTAATTTTTAATACTATTGACTAAATTTTGCAAACTGGCTTTTTGACGAGCAACAGTATTTTTTGGCTGAACGCCATCAGTATAGGATTTGTCAATCAACTTAAAAGCTTCTTTTAATAGCGCTTCTGCACTTGCTAAATCGCCTTTTGCAACAGCTTCTCTAACTTTTTTAGAAGCGGTGCGGACAGATGATTTAATAGAAGCATTGCGAATACGGGCTTTTTCGTTGGTTTTATTTCTTTTGATTTGAGATTTAATGTTTGCCATGTTTTCCCCTTTCGATATCGAAGATTACTTTATCAAAACTTGCATAGAAGTGCAACAATTAAATTGTTAATGCGACAGTAAAGATAAAATAAGTCATATTGATGGAAAATAAAATAAAACTATTTTATAATCGGTTAGAAAGAGGTAAATGGAAAATGGAAAAAGAACAATTGCGCATCGTTTTTATGGGGACGCCTGAAATTGCCACTCAAACTCTGACAACGCTACTTGATTCGCATTTTAATGTCGTTGGTGTTGTTACTCAACCGGATAAGCAAACAGGAAGAAATCGTAAAATTGAAAACACACCTGTTAAAACAGTGGCATTATCTCATTCCATTCCTGTTTTTCAACCAGTGAAAATACGCGATGATTTTACCTTTTTAAATGAATTAAAACCGGATATCATAATTACTTTTTCCTATGGACAAATTTTGCCTCAAGCTCTGCTTGATCTTCCTCGATATGGATGTTTAAATCTTCACGGCAGTATTTTGCCCAAATATAGGGGTGCTTCGCCGGTTCAGACTGCTCTAATCAATGGTGATACTCTTAGCGGTATGACATTGATGAAGATGGCGGCAAAAATGGATACAGGGGATATAATCAAAATTGACGAAATTCGCATTGAAGAAACTGACAATGCAACATCGCTTTTTTCCAAAATGCAAAAAAGTGCCGATAAACTCTTATTAGAAAACCTTCTTGACTATTGCAATGGTAAAATTACTCCCGTCAAACAAAATGATGAGGAAGCTACTTATTGTCATCTAATCAAACAAGATAGTGAAAAACTTAATTTGTCTTTGCCTGTCAACCAATTGGTCGGCTGGATTAGAGGATTGTCGTTTGAGCCAGGTGGATATCTTATGTTTGAAGACAGAAAACTTAAAATTTTAGCGGCTAAAGTTGTTGATTACACTGTGTTTTACCCCATTGGTATGATTATTCAAGCAGATAAAAATGGTCTTTTAATTCAAGGGAGCGATGGAACTATTTCTATTGAATTATTACAATTGGAAGGCAAAAAGAGAATGGATTATAAATCTTTTATCAACGGCCATCCACATCTTTTACATCGTTTTGTTCAGTAATGAAATTTACTATTTCATTTAAGCCGATATTTATTTTATATTATAGGCATGGATAAACATCTCGTATTATCTGTTCATCAGCTTGTAGATTTTTTATTGAGAAAAGGCGATATCGACAATCGCATTTTTAATCGCACAACAATGAGAGAAGGAACCAATATTCACGCCTTCTATCAAAAAAAGCAAGGCAATGATTATCTAAGCGAATATAGTTTAAAAGACGACATCTACTATGAAGGAATTCATATTACCCTTCATGGGAGAGCTGATGGCATCATTTCGATGGGCAATTATTTTATTATCGATGAGATAAAATCAACCATCGCTGATTTAGATGTTTATTTCAAAGCCCAAAAAGAATGGCATTTAGGACAAGCGATATGCTATGCATATATGCTTTGCAAAGAAAAACAATTATCATCAGTCGGAGTTCGATTAACATATATCAAGCAAGACAAGAGCAAAGAAAAACTCATTAAAGATTTTTCTTACACAAAAGATGAATTGGAACAATATGTCTTCTCGCTGTTAGATCAATATTTATCCTTCTATCAACTCATCTTTCGTCATACTGAGAAGCGCCTTTTATCAACCGATGCTTTAGAGTTTCCCTTTAAGAATTTTCGCGCCGGTCAAAATGAACTCATTCAAAAAGTCTATGATACAGCAGTAAAAAGAACTACGCTGTTTTGTGAAGCGCCGACAGGTATCGGTAAAACAATTTCGACTCTTTTTCCGTTCATTAAAGCGAGCCGCGATGATGAATTATGTAAAATCTTTTACTTAACTGCAAAAAATAGTGGAAAAGAGAGCGCTAAAAACGCCGCTAAAATTATGCAACAAACTGGATTAGATCTTTATCACATTACTATTACAGCCAAAGAAAAGATTTGTTTTTGCAAAGATAAAGAATGCAACCCAGATGAATGTCCATTTGCGAAAGATTATTATTCAAAAATACAAGGAGCGATACGCCTCGCTCTATCAAGCGATAACAGTTTTGATTACAGCAAGATTGTCGACTATGCTTATCAATTCGAAATTTGTCCTTTTGAATTTCAGCTCGATTTGGCTCTATATATGGATCTTATTATTTGTGATTACAATTATATGTTTGATCCAATCTCTTATATGCACCGGTTTTTTGATGAGGATCAATCACATTATTTAGCTTTGATTGATGAAGCACATAATTTGGTGGACCGTTCAAAAGATATGTATAGTGCGACCATCGAAGAAGATGCAATTCGTGAATGCCGACATTCTTTGCGACGAATTAAAAATCGCAAATTAAAAAATATGCTAAAAAAGGTTGAAACTCTTTTTCTTTCTTTCAAAGAAATTGCTGAAGAAGAATATACCATTTTACAAAATTTTAAAGAAGACTGGCTCGATATATTTGATCATTTTTTGACTGGATATCAAACGATCAGCAAAGAAAATGCAAAAGATATTACTTCAAAAACAAAAGATTTATACTTAGCGATTAATCGTTTCATGCGCATCTATGAACTGCGAAACGAAAATTTTCTTCTTTATGTCCATAAAGACAATGGTGGTTTTATCTCCCTCCATTTGTTTTGCCAAGATGCTTCTAATTTCATCCGTTCAATTATCGATAAGAATCGAGCTAATGTGTTTTTTTCAGCGACGCTAAGTCCAAAAGATTATTATTTAAATGCTCTAGTTGGTGAGCTGGGCGAATTAGAATTTCTTCAACTTCCTTCTCCGTTTAGCAAAGATAATTTCCGCGTTTTGGTTGCAGCCGATTTATCGATTAAATATAAAAACCGCCATGAGACTTATGGCCAAGTGGCGTCGTATATCAAAGCGTTCACCGATGGTCGAGTAGGCAATTATTTTATTTATTGTCCAAGTTATGAATACTTGTCTCATCTAGCACCTTTGTTTCAGACAATCGAGGGCATTGATCTTTTCGTTCAAGATAAAGATATGGACGAGATTGAAAAAGAGGCTTTTTTGCTCAACTTTACTACTAATCCAACTAAAACGACACTTGGATTATTGGTCATCGGAAGTATTTTTTCAGAAGGCATCGATTTAATCGATGACCGGCTAATCGGCGTTGTCATTATCGGCGTCGGTTTAGCTAAAATTAATTTTTTAAACGACGAACTGAAAAAACATTATATCGAAAAAGGTCTAAACGGCTATTTGTATTCTTACCTTTATCCTGGTTTGAACAAAGTAATGCAGGCTGTCGGTCGAGTTATTCGCAGCGAAAGCGATGTCGGCACTTGTTTATTCATCGATGAAAGATATAACGAGTATCAGTATCGCCGATTCCTAAAAGAACATTGGCCGTTATCTACCTATGTCCATTCTCCGATTGAAGTTAAAAAAATCACTAGCTACTTCTTTTCCAAAAAGAAGAATATGATATAATCTTTTCTATGAATTTCACGAAAGATAAAATTCGCAATTTTTCGATTATCGCTCATATCGATCACGGTAAGAGTACTTTAGCTGACCGAATCTTAGAATCGACTGGGGCAATTAGTGAGCGCGATATGAAAGACCAAATTCTCGATTCAATGGATTTAGAAAGAGAAAGAGGAATTACTATTAAACTCAATGCAGTCACGCTTTCTTATAAATCAGATAGTGGAGAAGAATATATTTTTAACCTTATCGACACTCCTGGGCATGTCGACTTTACATACGAAGTATCTCGTTCTTTAGCGGCTTGCGAAGGCGCTATTTTGGTCGTTGACGCTACGCAAGGGGTAGAAGCCCAAACACTTGCCAATGTTTATTTAGCTGTAGATAATGATTTATTTATTATTCCAGTCATTAACAAAGTTGATCTGCCATCTGCTCGACCCGATGTTGTCAAAAAAGAAATCGAAGAAAGAGTTGGCATTGATTGTACAAATGCGTTAGAAGTATCGGCTAAAACTGGTGTTCATGTCCACGAACTGCTTGAATCGATTATCCGCGACATCCCCGCTCCTGACGGTAGCGATGATGCACCGTTAAAAGCTTTAGTTTTCGATAGTTATTACGATCCTTATCGCGGAGCGGTCGTTCTCATTCGAATCAAAGATGGGGCTGTAAAAGTTGGCGATCAAATCTTATTTATGCGCGCTAATAAAACATATCAAGTCACTGAAGTAGGAATTAGAACTCCAAAAGAAATTAAAACTAAACAATTGTCATGCGGACAAGTTGGTTACCTCTGTGCTCAAATTAAAGACATCAAAGATGTCCGACCAGGTGAAACTATCACTTTGGTTGACAATCCTGCTATGAATCCTCTTCCAGGCTACAAAGCGATGAACCCAATGGTTTTTTGTGGATTATATCCTGTTGATAGTAAACAGTATGAAGATTTAAAAGATGCATTAGAGAAATTATCATTAAACGATGCATCACTCCAATTTGTCGCTGAATCATCTCAAGCTCTCGGATTTGGTTTTCGTTGTGGATTTTTAGGGCTTTTGCACATGGATATTGTCCAAGAAAGGCTTGAGAGGGAATACCACCTCGATTTGATTTTGACTGCCCCTAGCGTTATTTATCATGTTTTTATGACAAATGGTGAAATGATTCAATTAGATAATCCATCAAAACTTCCAGATTTAAGCCGTATCAACCATATCGAAGAGCCATATGTTAAAGCTTCAATCATGGCTCCTAAAGAATATGTTGGAGCGATTATGGAACTCTGCCAAGACCGACGAGGAATATACTTGGATATGGAATATTTTGATGATACGCGCATGATCATCACTTATGAACTGCCTCTATCAGAAATTGTTTACAATTTCTTCGATAAATTGAAAAGTTTCACAAAAGGTTATGCTTCTTTTGACTATGAATATTCTTCCTATAAAAAAGGAGATTTAGCCAAATTAGATATACTTCTTAACAATCAAGTTGTTGATGCTCTTTCTTCAATTGTTTATCGCCCTAGCGCCTATCAAAGAGGATTAGGCATTATCCGCAAGATTAAAACTGTCATACCACGTCAGCAATTTGAAGTCCCTATTCAAGCAGCGATTGGCGGAAAGATTATTGCAAGAGTAGATGTTAAAGCCGTTCGGAAAGATGTTTTAGCCAAATGTTATGGTGGAGATATAACGCGCAAAAAGAAATTGCTTGAAAAACAAAAAGAAGGCAAAAAAAGAATGAAAAAAATTGGCTCTGTTGATGTTCCACAAGAAGCCTTTATGTCAATTTTATCTATCGATGAAGACGAAGACAATTGACCTTAAAAGTAGTTTTTTAGTAGATTTATAGTTAATATATTGTAATCCTATTCATTAATGAATATAATGGTAATGAGGTTTTAAGTATGGCAAATAATGATTTAGCAATAAGATTTACAGAAGAAACATATGCGACAAAAAGTGAAGTCGCAAAAGAATTGAGGATGAGTTTGATCGATACTATTTGGTCGAATATTCTTTCCTATCGTAGCAATTTCAATCGTTATCTCTCGATTAGAGGAATTGATAATACTCCTTTTAAATTTTGCTATTGCTCTTCTATTTCATCAAAAATTGAAAACGTCGAAATGAATTTAATGCGTGTTATGAAAGAAGTGATGAGCGTCAATGAAGCAAATGGTGATTATCGCACTTTTCGCAATATGTGTTTAATCAAATGTTTAAAAGAAGTGGCGATGACATATAATCTCGATGTAACTGATGAATATCTTAGGTCTATCATCAATCGGGAAGTAAATGTTTCCCCCTCTTTTGCTCCTCTCGCAAATTATGTTGATGCTCTTCGATTCATCGAAACATCCAAAATTGAAAATGTTGATATCGATTATTTAGCTGAAATCTATTCACATATCACCGCTACCCCTGAACTAGTGAGTTTTTATCGAACTCAAGAGGACAAAAATCCTGAAAACAAGGTTTTGATTGATCGCATTTACAGCGCAGCTCCAACAAATATCATTGAATCGATGATGGACAATCTCTTTACTTTTTTACACGATTCACCTCTTTCAACAATGGTGAAGGCTATTATCACATTTTATTATATTGACTATGTCAAACCTTTCCCAAAATACAATTCTGAGATTGCAACTTTACTTATGAAAAGCATCGTCGGAGGATATAGTTTGTCATCAACCGCTGTTTTACTAAACTTCGAGAGTCTCCTCAATATCAACGAAGAGGCAATTACCAAAATGAAACAAGAAGTCCAAAAGACTGATGATATTACTTATTTTGTCAATTTCATTCTGCCCTATGTGACAAGAATGGAAGAAGACCTCCTCGATTCTATTGCTTCATTTAAAACCGATGGCATTAAATCTGATTTTTATCGAGCCGATGAGAAAAAAGTTAATGTTCAGCCAGTGGAGACGGCGAAAGTGGAACCCACTCCAGCAACAAGTCAGCCAGAAGTTATGCACAAAGAGTCGCCTGTAGCGGTTAGTGAGGAAAGAGTAGCCTATACTCCATCCAAAGAACAAATTGCTGTTTCTTATATTCCACCCGCTCTCGATGAAAAAGAAGCGAGCCGCCTCGAAGAACATTTACTCGAGCTTGATCCATCTATGCGTCGAGGAGAAGCCGCTTTTTATGCAAGACATTGCACTTTAGGCAAGAAATATACCATTTCACAGTGCAAAAAATTCCTTTCTTCCGCTTATGAAACTGCTCGTAAAACAATGGAAAGGCTGACAGAATTGGGTTATTATAGAAAAGAAATGGTGAAAAACAAAAGCGTTTATACACCAATTCCTAGAAAGTAGGGCTTAATATGCTGTTACAACACTACGCTATCTTATCTATCTCGCCTGTATACATTTTACTGATTATTGTTGGCATCGCTGGCGTTATCGCCATAATTTCATATATTATCCATCGTTTTTTGTCACTACGACTCAAGGACAAAAAAGATGATAAACCGACAGAAGATGAAGTTGTCGATCAAGAATTAAAACGCGTTTTGATGCCGGTTGAAGACGAAAAAATCGCTAAAGAAATTGAAAATTACGATGAAGATGAACAGGAACAAAAAGATAAATCAAAAAAATCCGAATAGGCTTCCACAATCTTTGTACATCCATATCCCATTCTGCAACCATATTTGTCATTACTGCGATTTCATCAAAGTATGCTACCGTCAAGAATGGGCTTTTTCTTACTTGCAAGAACTCGAAAAAGAACTGAAAAGTTATCGAATGAAAGATTTGAAAACAATATATATCGGTGGTGGAACCCCTTCATCACTTTCGTATGAACAATTAGAGATGCTTTTAACTATGGTTGAACCATATGCTAGAAAGGTTGAAGAATATACCATTGAAATTAACCCTGAATCGCTCGATTTAGAAAAAGCTCTTCTTTTTAAACGCTTCGGCATTAACCGCGTTTCAATCGGCGTTCAATCAACTGATGAAGATGCTTTGCGCTTTATAAATCGCCAGCATAACTATACGATGGTTAAAAAAGCGTTTGAATACTTGAGAAAAGCTAATATTATCAACATAAATGTTGATTTAATTCTTGGATTACCACTCATCGACAAAGATAAACTAAAACTAGATGTGCAAAGATTACTCGAACTTCATCCGACTCATTTCTCGTGTTACAGTTTGAAAATAATGCCACATACTGTTTTTTACAATCAAAAAATTCAAGAAGTAGATGATGATACTTCGTACAATCAATATTCTTTTGTCGATCATCTCTTAACGAGCCAAGGATACATTCATTATGAAGTGTCAAACTGGGGATTGAATGGCTTTTTTTCAAAACATAATTTGACTTATTGGCACAATGAACAGTACTACGGATGCGGTGTTAGCGCCTCTGGCTATCTTGGAGGAATAAGATATAAAAATACTTCTAGTTTAACCGATTATTTCAGCGGTATAAGAAGGGTAGAAGAAGAACAAATCACTCCTAAAGATGATGAAGAATATGAAATAATGTTGAGACTCAGAACCATAGAGGGCATTGATGATAAGGCGTTTGCTACTAAATTTCATCATTCGTTTGCACAAAAATATGCTGAACAAATCAAGAATTTAGTTGATGGTGGTTTTCTCACAAATCAAAATCGGCGCATCTATCCAACTTTTAGGGGACTAATGGCGCTTGATTATGTTATATTAACAATACTGGATGAAAGAAAATGAATACTCTCAGTGTTATTAAGCGCTTCTTTATCTTCTTGCTTGATTACTTGCTCTGCGCGGGCATCGGATTTAGCATTCTTTGTTTCATTCCTTTAAATCATCTTCTCAACGCACACGCCTATATCTTCTTAAGTTTATTCACGGGTGGATTTGTTTATTTCATATATATTATGTTGATCGTCTATATTACCAATGGTTTTACATTCTTTTCCCTCCTTTTTGGTGGGCGATATGTCATGGTTAATGAAAAGCATTTGCTGTTTAATCGCTGTTTTTTGCGCGCTTTCTTTGAATCGCTTCTCATCTTTCCTATCATCGATCTTTTCTTTCTTATCTTTCACAAAAGTGAAAGAGGTATCATCGATCGCACATGCGATATGTTCATGGTTAGCACTGTTTACTATTGATTTTTCTTATCGCTTTGAAAATAAATAACTTTTTTAGCACTTTATAGTTGACAGTGCTATTTTTTTTCTTATAATGATAGTAGCACTTGAATAGATAGAGTGCTAAAAAGGAGGTCAATATGGGCTTAACGCGTAGTGATACAATATTGAAATATATCGTCGAATACTTCATTAAGCACGCTGAACCAGTCGGATCAAAAACTCTGATTCAGGAATATGGACTTCCGTATTCATCAGCCACCATTCGTAATGAAATGTATGACTTGGAGCAAAAAGGGTACATCGAGAAACCACATACCTCAAGCGGGCGCGTCCCCTCGAGTAAAGGCTATCGATATTATTGTGAACATCTCCGCCAAAAAAGCGTTGATGAGCAATTGAAATACTCCTTACAACAAGTTTTACAAGGGAAGATGAAATCGATTGAAGAAACAATCAAAGCTAGTTGCGAAATTCTCTCGCACATGACATCATTAGTCAGCGTTGTTCTTGGTCCTAACGAAACCGAAGAAAGGCTGGCTAATGTCCAACTCATTCAAATCAGTGAGAATACCGTAACATCGGTCTTCGTCACTGATAAAGGATATGTCGAAAACAAAACCTTCATCGTTCAGGACAACATCAATATGGCCGATCTAATTAAGTGTGTTGAATTAATCAATCGAAGATTGAAAGGCACACCGATATCGGATTTAGCTGAAAAGATGGAAGCATTAAAACCGATATTGTCGGATTATATTGCTGGGAGCGATTTGGTTTATCAAGCGCTGTTTGAAACCTTCTTGCGCTTTGCGAGCGATCGGTTATCGCTATATGGGCGCGATGAACTGTTCAAGCACAAAGAATTTAGCGAGGATGCTGAAAAGTTAAAAAAAGTTCTCAAACTTCTCAATGATTCAACCATCTTTAAAGAAGTGGAGAGCGACAATGATGTTTCTTTGCACATCGGAGATATCGAGGACAATCCAGATGTTTCGCTTATCACCGCTAAAATCAAATTAGGTGATGACGCTAATACCATTGCCCTTGTTGGTCCGACGCGCGTTGATTATGAGAAAGCTTTATCCGCAATCGAATATGTTGCTAGTGAGTTATCTAAATATTTCGATGATATAAATAAAGGAGGTAATCGCCATGGAGATGCATGACGACGAAAAAAAGCAAACCGAACACGATGAAAACCTAGACGATAAAGATATGAAAAAGAGTTTTAGAAAGAAACTCGAAAAGAAAGACGAAGAAATTAAGCGCTTGCAAATTGAAAACGAGCACTTCAAAAATGAATATTTCCGAGCTTACGCCGATATGAAAAATCTGCGCCGAGACTTGGAAAAAGATCATCAAGAAGCTATCAAATATCGCGCTGAAGGCTTCATTGAAGGTTTGCTCCCAATTCTAGATAGTTTCTATCTAGCGCTGGAAAGTAATAAACCGACTAACCCCGATGTAGTCAACTATCTCGTCGGTTTCCAATACATCTACAAGAATCTTGTTGGCGTATTGGAGAATGAAGGAGTTAAGGAGATCGCCCCTTCCGTCGGTGATAAATTTGATCCCCAAACGATGAATGCGATTGAAACGACCTACGACGAAGGCGAAGAAAACATTATTAAAAAAGTTTATGGGCGTGGATATATGCTCCATAACCGCGTAATTCGTCCAGCGATGGTCAATGTTAGCACTCATCAGCAAAAAGAAGAAAACAAAGAGGATAACAACGATAAAGTGAGCACAGGAGATGCTCAATAGGAGGAAAACACAATTATGGCAAAAGAAATTATTCTCGGTATCGACTTAGGTACCACAAATTCCGTCGTGAGCTATTTACAAGCTGACGGCACAGTTAAGGTTATTCCTAATCCAGAAGGAACTCCAACAACTCCATCCGTTGTCGCTTTCAAAGCCAATGGTGAAGAGATAGTTGGCAATGCTGCTAAACGACAAGCAGTTACAAATCCAGATACAGTCTCGAGTATTAAAAGATTGATGGGCACATCAGAAAAAGTGCACATCAAATGTATAAATAAAGATTTTACGCCTCAAGAAATTTCGGCGAAAATTCTTGCTTACATGAAAAAGTATGCTGAAGATAATCTTGGCCAAAAAATTCAAAAAGCAGTTATTACTGTCCCTGCTTACTTCAACGACGCTCAAAGACAAGCGACTAAAGATGCAGGACAAATCGCTGGCCTTGATGTCGTTCGTATCATTAACGAACCAACCGCTGCGGCCTTAGCATATGGCCTTGAAAATGAAAAATCCGAAAAGATTCTCGTCTTCGATTTAGGTGGTGGAACATTCGATGTTTCTATTCTTGATATCGGTGATGGTACTTTCGAAGTTATTAGTACAGCTGGTGATAACCGACTCGGTGGCGATGACTGGGATGCCGTTGTTGCTGATTGGATTAAAGCTCAAATCAAGCAAAACAATGGTGTTGATATCACCGATAAGAGTTCATTACAACGCATTAGAGAAGCGGCTGAAAAGGCTAAGATTGAACTTTCAAGTTTACTTGAAACCACAATCTCATTACCATTCATTTCTATTACTCCAACTGGACCTGTCAACTTTGAAACGGTCTTGACAAGAGCTAAATTCCAAGATTTGACAAGACATTTGCTCAACCGCTGTGAACAACCTGTCAAACGCGCTTTAGCGGACGCTAAATTAAGTGCATCGGAACTCAATCAAGTCTTATTGATCGGTGGCTCAATTCGTATGCCAGCTGTTCAAGAATTAGTTAAACGCTTGACAGGCAAAACACCAAACTTGTCTGTTAACCCTGATGAAGCTGTTTCTATCGGCGCTGCATATCAAGGTGGTGTTGTTTCTGGCGAAGTTAAGGATGTCGTCTTACTCGATGTCACACCTTTGACACTCGGCATTGAAACCTTAGGTGGAGTTATGACACCTTTAATCAACCGTAACACAACAATTCCAACAACTAAGAGTCAGATTTTCTCAACTGCCGCTGATAATCAACCCGCTGTCGATATTATGGTCTACCAAGGTGAAAGACCAATGGCTCACGACAATAAATTGCTCGGCCATTTCCAATTAACTGGTATCAAACCAGCTAGACGAGGTGAACCGCGCATTGAAGTTACATTCTCAATCGATGTCAACGGTATTGTCAAAGTCAGCGCTAAAGATCTTGACACTCAAAAAGAACAAAATATTACCATTTCCGGTTCTAATGGTTTGTCAAAAGAAGATATTGACCGCATGATTCGCGAAGCTGAAGAAAATGCTGAAGCTGATAACAAGCGAAAAGAAGAAATTGAAATTCGCAATAAAGCAGAATCTCTCATCAATGACATTGATCTTGCTATGCAAGAAAAAGGCGCCAATATGGAAGAGGCTCAAAAGGCTCAAACTCAGAAACTACGCGATGAGCTCAAAACAGCTTTGGATAACAACGATATTGAAACTTTAAAGAATCGTTTGAATGAACTTGAGCAAGCTGCTGCTTATATGCAACAAGCTGGCAGCAATCCACAGTCCAGCGGAACAAATGGTAGCGATCAAACTCCTGGAACCAACCCAGATGATGTTGTCGATGCTGATTTCTCCAACAAAAATGGTGGCGGCACCAACGCCTAATCTATCTGATATGATGCACAAAGGGGGCTCTATGCCCCTTTTGATGCTTAAAATGTAAATGTTAGTAGAAAGGAGACAACATGGCAAAACAAGATTATTATGAGACTCTTGGAGTTAAAAAGAGCGCGACTAAAGATGAAATCAAAAGCGCTTATCGCCGTTTAGCTAAAAAATATCATCCAGATAATAAAGAAACTGGCGACGAAGCGCGCTTTAAACAAATTCAAGAAGCGTATGATATTCTTTATGACGACCAAAAAAGAGCAACTTATGATCAATTTGGTCATGCTGCTTTTGAACAAGCTGGCACAAATCCAGGCGCCAATCCTTTCCAAGGCGGTGGTTTTTCAGGATTTGATTTCGGAGGTGGCGGAGTCGATTTAAACGATATATTTTCTTCCTTCTTTGGCGGTGGAACACGAAGAACGCAAAGAACTTCAACTGGTCCACAAAGAGGTCAAGACGCTATTATGCGCGTCAAGATTGACTTCATGGACGCCGTCAATGGGCGCGATATCACTCTATCTCTCAATGTAGAGGAAACATGTGCGAGTTGTGGTGGCAGCGGGGCTAGATCTGCTAGCGATATCCACACCTGTCCGCAATGCCATGGTGCTGGATATGTCAAAGTACAAAGGCGTTCCCTTTTTGGGGTAATGGAATCGCAAGAAGTATGTCCTAACTGTGCTGGTAGCGGCAAAGTTATAAGCGATAAATGTCCTAACTGTTCTGGCAAGGGCTATGTCAAGAAGAAAGTCGATATCAATGTCCATATTCCTGCTGGCATTAATAGCGGCCAGCAAATTCGCGTGCAAGGTCGCGGAGAAAGAGGAAGAAATGGTGGTCCAAATGGCGATTTGTATGTCGAGATTATTATCAAACCTCATGCGACATTCAACCGTCAAGGCAACGATATTCATATTGAAATTCCGCTTGACTTTGTCGATGCTTGCTTGGGAACTAAAATCGATGTTCCAACTGTTTATGGTGAAACTATTCTGACTATTCCAGCTGGAACTCAACCAGGTCAAATTCTTCGCATGAAAGGTCAAGGAATTAAGGACTTGCGAACTGGCCGTCCAGGGGATCAGTATGTTCATCTTAGTATCAAAACCCCAACCTCTTTATCCAAGGAACAAAAGGATTTATTGATTCAATTTAAAAACGCATCAAAGTCAAATCAATCATTCTTCGATAAATTTAAAAAAGCTTTTAGAAGATAAAAATTAAAAAACCTCCATATACATATTTATGGGGGCTTTTTTTGAAATTCATTCATCAAATCAATAATCAAGATTGCGGCTTTACTTGTCTAAAGATGCTTTTGGCGCATTATCACCACGACAAGCGATATTTATTTTTGCAAGAAAAAAATATTTGTTCGCTCTCATATTTCGCTCTAATCGAATTAGGCAAGAAATACGGTCTCGTTCTAGGTGGATATTCTTTTCAAAGAAAAGAAGATATTTTAAAATTGCAAAAACAGTGGATATTAGTCTCAATCAAACAGCAGAAGACAACCCACGCTGTTTTAATCTACATTAAACAAAAAACGATTTTAATGCTCGATCCGTCTTTTGGCTCTATTAAAATTTCACATAATGATTTTTTCTCGCTTTGGAATCAATGTGCTTTAGTAGTCGAACAAACTTTAACATTCAATTTTTCTCCGCCGACATTCCACCCTGTTTTAAAGCGTTATACTTTTTTTCTTTCAACGATTAAAATCATTTCTTTTTCGTGTCTAATCGTTGGGCTTGGTTTTATCAATTATCAGGTTTCCCTTTTAATTCCTATTTTATTGCTCGCTAGTTTTCTCGCTTTTGAAATCATTTATAAATCGTCTTGCCTTCTTCTTTTATCGAAATTTGACACTGATTTAATTCGCCGATGCCATACACTTCCTTTTTATAGTCTTGAAGAATATAAAACTTATGAAACTTTTAAATCAAAATATGTAAGTTTACCTATTGATTTTCTCTTTCGCTTGGCAAGCGTCCTTTTTATCAGCACACTAATAGTTATAAATAGCATTTACAATTTAATCTTTTTGGGTTTGATTATTCCTATTGTTTTATTTGATTTTTTGTGCATGCAAAAAAGATTAGTAAAAGCTAAATACAAAATCGGCTTATTAGAGCAAAGTCTTGTTGACGAGAAAGAAAGAGCGATATCGATATTCCAGGCCCTTCATCATCTTACATATCGCTTGGTCGCAAGAGATAACATTAAAAGAAGTTTGTATTTCAGCATTGTTTTCATCGGAATCATTTGTTCAATGATTGCTCAACAAATCGTTTCTCTTTCCTTTTTGCTATTTTATTCCGCCCTTTCTTTTTATCTTATAGATAATGGTCTAAAATTGCTGAACCTTTCTCAAGAAATTAATGAATATTATTTATTAAAAAATAAATATCTCTACCTATTAGTCGCAACTGACAATTGGCCGAAACAGTGATATAATTTTTTGTATGAAATTAACTTTTTTTTCACAAAACGAACAATTTGAAGAATATGAGAAGATTTTTAATGATTTGATTGATGCAACTTTATCTTTTTTAGGTTATACTTTTAATCCCATTGTCAATGTCGAAATCATTGATGATATCGATATGAAAGAACTCAACAATGAATATCGACATATCGATCGAACGACTGATGTTCTTTCTTTAGCGTATCTTGAACAAGAAGCGGATAGAGAAGAAATAGTTCATTCCGCTAGGGCGTATATACTTGGCGATATATATATTTCTTTCGAAACCGCCCAAAGGCAAGCTGAAGAATATCGACATTCGTTATTGAGGGAGATGTCATTTCTATTCGTCCACGGTCTTCTCCATTTGCTTGGGTTCGACCATCAGACGGAAGAACAATCAAAGATTATGTTTCAATTACAAGAACAAATTTTAGAATCGAGAGGTATAAAAAGATGAAAGATGAAGAATTAGTTAAACTCGCTATTGAGGCAAGGAGTTTGTCCTATTCCCCATATAGCCATTTTGCGGTCGGTGCTGCTGTATTGACAAAGGATGGGGAAGTCTTTTTAGGCGCTAATGTTGAAAACGCGTCATATCCTTTGACGATGTGCGGAGAAAGAAACGCAATTTATAATGCTTATATGCATGGCAAAACACGCGATGATATCGTCGCCTTAGCCATTGTCGCGGACTCGCCGAATGTCTGTTCACCTTGCGGTGCTTGTCGTCAAGTAATCGACGAACTTCTTTTGCCATCAGCTCGCATCGTCCTCGCTAATTTGAAAGGGGATATGAAAGTGACTAACGCCAAAGAACTTTTGCCTTTTTCTTTTTCAAAGGATGATTTGCAATAAAGATGAAATCAGGATTTGTCGCCATTATTGGTCGTCCCAATGTTGGTAAATCAACTATCATTAATAGTCTGATCGGTCAAAAAATATCGATCGTCAGCGCAAAAGCGCAGACAACGAGAAATATTGTTCGCGGAATATACGATGATAAAGATTGCCAAATTATTTTTATCGATACCCCAGGAGTTCATAAGCCAAGGCAAAAACTCGGCGAAGAAATGAATAAAAGCGTTTTTAGGCTGAGCGAAGACGATATTGATGCCATTTTGCTCGTGGTCGATGCTTCGCTCCCTTTTGGAATCGGCGATGAATTTCTTCTCGAAAAAATAAAGAAGTACCATTGTCCTATTTTTGTCGTTTTAAACAAAATTGATTTAGTGACAATTACACAAATTGAAGCAATTAAAAAAATATACGACGAGAAACTGCCAAAAGCCATTCAAATTGAAACAGTTGCGACCGAAGGCTTTAACAATGATGAATTGATTAAAAAGATTAAAGAAATTTTGCCAGATGGCCCTCTTTATTACGATTTAGAAACGAAAACGGATACAGATGTCGTTTTTCAAATCAAAGAAATTATTCGCGAAAAAACTCTTATCACTTTAAAAGAGGAAGTTCCACACTCTATCGCTGTCTATGTTGACAATATCGAATGGGAAGACAAGCCGATGCTAATTGAGGCATCAATTGTCGTTGAAAAAGATTCACAAAAAGGCATTTTAATCGGCTCAAAGGGCAAGATGATTAAAAGAATTGGCAAATTGGCAAGAATAGACATTGAAAAAGAATTAAACAAACATATCTATCTCGATTTGACTGTTAAAGTAGATCCTGATTGGCGAAATAATCCGCAGTCACTAAAAAAATTCGGATACAAAGTTGATAAAAAATAAAATGCAAATTATTGTTCTAGGTATCACTCCATATAAGGAAAAAGACGGAATAGTGCACGCTATTTCTTATAAAGAAACAATTGATTTTTTAGTCAAAGGCCTTTTTAGTAGCAAAAATAAATACAACTGCTTGAATTTAAACCTTGCTCGGGCGAATGTTGAAATGCTCGATGGAAAGAGTTATCGATACCCAGTTTTAAAAGATTTAACGGATATCAAAAGTCCTCTCCCCAGTAAATATTCATATGAGACGACAGCCACGCTTCTTTTTTTAAGTGAACTGTGTAACAAAATTTTGCCGGTAGAAGAGCAGTATCTTTTATATGACATACTCGATAAAGCCATTGAGGAAATAAAAAGTGGGGTCGACTGTTACCTCGTCACTTTCACTTTTTTGTTTTCTGCGCTTCGCTATCAAGGCTATGAGTTTAATACGCATGAATGTGTATTTTGTCACTCAAAGAAAAATATTGTCTCTTTCTCTTTTGAAGATGGTGGATTTGTATGCCGAGACTGCATAGCCGAAACATATTATCCATTTACAGGCGAAGAGCTAAGAGCTCTTTATGATATTGGAACAGGCATTGACCTCCTTGAAATACAAAACAAATATACATCGCCGTTATGGCTTGGACTAACGAATAAAACTTTGACATTTCTTCAAGACGCCATCGGCGTACATATCAACTCTTTTAATCTATTAAAGTAATAAGTAAACTACACTGATAATAGGTTGACAAAAAATATAATAATGGTAGACTTTTTAGCGTGCGCAAAAAGAAGGGGTATAGTCAATGAGCAAGTTTACATTCGATAAATTAACTAATCACTTTATTGTTTCTGGCTTTTATTTTCAAGGGTCAGAAATCTATGGTGGACTGTCTAATACATGGGATTATGGTCCAATCGGTAGCGAAATCAAAAACAACATCAAAAAGATGTGGTGGAAGAAATTCGTTCAAGAATCACCGACCAATGTCGGCATTGACGCTGCTATTTTGATGAATCCAAAAGTTTGGGAAGCGACTGGCCATGTTTCGACTTTCAACGATCCACTTATCGATTGTAAAAAGTGCCATATGCGCTTTCGTGCTGATGAATTAATCGAACAACAATTAGAGGGCTCGGAGCCGTCTAAACTATCAAACGATGAGATGATTTCTCTAATAAGAGAAAAACATATTCAATGTCCAAATTGTGGAGCTTCTGATTTTACAGACATCAGACAGTTCAACATGATGTTTAAAACTCATGTGGGAGTAACTGAAGATAGCAAATCAGTTGTTTATCTACGACCGGAAACTGCTCAAGGCATGTTTGTGAATTTTAAAAATGTGCTGCGCTCTACAAGGCGCAAATTGCCGATGGGAATTTGTAACATCGGCAAAGCATTTAGAAATGAAATTACTCCAGGACAATTGACATTCAGAACTCGTGAATTTGATCAGATGGAAATGGAATTTTTCTGCCGACCTGATACTGATTTAGAGTGGTTTGATTACTGGAAAAAGAAATGTTTGTCATTTATTGAGAGTTTGGGCATTAAAGCTGATAATTTGCGTTATAGAGATCACGCCAAAGAAGAATTAGCTTTTTACTCAAAAGCTACAACTGATATTGAATATCGTTTTCCATTTGGATGGGGCGAGGTTTGGGGTATTGCTGACCGCACTGATTACGATTTAAAGCGCCACATGGATTATTCAAAAGAATCGCTAGAATATTTAGATCCAGAAACCAACGAAAAATATGTTCCTTACTGCATTGAGCCATCCGTCGGATTAGACCGATTGGTTCTTATGACTTTATGCGACGCGTATGATGAAGAAGAAGTCGGAGATAGCGGAGATACCCGTGTTGTTATGCATTTGCTTCCTGCTCTTGCTCCGTATAAAGCAGCTGTCTTGCCTTTGAGCAAAAAGCTTGAAGAAAAGGCGAAAGAAATTTGGACAATTTTATCTCAATACATGAATGTTGTCTACGATGATACTGGCAGCATCGGTAAAAGATATCGCCGCCAAGATGCGATTGGAACTCCATTTTGTGTTACTGTCGATTTTGATACACTCGAAGATAATTCAGTGACGATTAGAGACCGAGACACCATGCAGCAAATTCGTTTGCCGATTAATGAACTCGGCAAATATCTCAACATAAAAATCTTTTATTAATAAGATTTTATAAATCATTAACATTCATACTATTTAACTGTAATAGTTGAAATATAGTAGTTTTCTAGTAGGAGTATAGATGGCTAATTTCGATAATGAACTCATCAGAGATGTTCTCGATCATGCGGATATTGTTCGTATTGTTTCGTCATACATTACTCTGACCAAAAAAGGCAAAAACTATGTTGGAATTTGTCCTTTTCACGATGACACAAACCCATCTTTATTCGTATCACCTGAAAAGAAAATTTTTAATTGCTTTGTCTGTGGAACTGGTGGAAATGCAATTACCTTTGTTCAAAAATTTGAAAAAATACCTTATTTCGATGCTGTCCGCAAAGTCGCTGAACTTTCTGATTATCACGATGAACGCTTAGAAAAGAAAATTTTTGAAAAACCCAAAGATGCTCATCTTGAGTCGCTTTATAAATGTTTAGAAGATTTAGCTTTGTATTATCAGTACGCCCTTACAACAGAAGAAGGCAGTGCTGGAGTCGCATATTTTGAAAGCCGAAATATTGATGCTTCAATGCGCGAAAAATATATGTTGGGATATTCGTTCCCAAACGGGGAAACAACTTGTAAATTCCTACAACAGCGCGGTCATTCACTAAAAACCATTGAACAGATTGGCAACACCAGTTTCATCAATGGCCGGTTAGTTGACCGCAATCAAGGACGTGTTATTTTCACCATTTGTGACAACAATGGTCATCCAGTTGGCTTTTCTGCGAGAAAAATCGATGAGAGCGATGAACCAAAATATGTCAATAGTGCCGAGACTGACATTTTTAAAAAAGCTAATGTTTTATATAACTTCCACCGTGCCAAGCAAAGTGCTCGTTCTGATGGTTTCATCTATATTTTGGAAGGCTTCCTCGATGTCTTTGCTCTTTCTAAAATCGGTATCGATTCTTCTGTCGCTTTGATGGGAACTGCTCTTTCGGAAGAACACATTCTTCTTTTGCGACAGTTAGGTGTCGAAGTTCGCCTTTGCCTAGATGGTGATGCTGCTGGGCAAAGTGCAACGCTGCGAACTGCTAATCTATTAGCTCGACATCAAATTCCCTGCCGTATTGTCAATGCCGAAGGCAATCTCAAGGACCCCGATGAAATACTCAATCAAGATGGTCCAGAAGCACTAAAAAAATATTTGAATAATCTTGTCGACCGTATCGATTTTGTTCTCTCTTACTATCAAAACCGCGGTGCGAACGGAAGTGTTAGTGAAAGAAAGAAAATTTTAGAATCCTTTTTGCCAATCTTAAAAAACACCAAAGACGCATTTGAAAGAGATAACTACATTTATCGATTGGCAAAAGTAACTGGATTTGAAAGTGATGCTATTCGCAAGTTAGTCGATTCTTATGAATTATCGCCGACTTATATCACTGCTCATCAAGTTATGAATAAATTTCAGCCTGAGAAAAAAGGTCTCAGACGGCTTGAATTAGTTGAGCGCGAGTTCTTATACCAAATGCTACAAAATTCGTCAGCAGTGGTCTTTTATGAGAAAAATATTGATGGTTTTTACGATGAAGTCTATCGCAAAATTGCTACTTTCTTAGTCGACTATGTCAAAGAGTGTGGCGATTTTGAGCTCTATGAAATCATTGGCGCACTCGAAAACAGCGATATTGAAGACAAAGATGCATTAATCGGCAAAATCAGCGAAATTTATTTTGAAAAATATCATCCGAAAAAATGTGATGAAAATCTTTTAAACGAATATTTAAAAGTTATCAATTCTGAAAAAGAAAAAATCTTCGAAAACGATATGTTGACCCAATCGTTAAAAGGGAAAGATGACCGAGAGAAAGCAAGAATCTTGGCCGATCACAATCGAATGAGAATGAGAAAAGAAAAGTATAAAAAGGAGGGAAACTAAACATGGAAGAAGAGAAGAAGAAAGGTCGAGGACGACCAAAAAAGAAGGATAATGAACCAGGTACTCCTCGCATTAACAAAAAGAAGGCCAGACCAGTCATCTATGATGAAAACGGCGAACTGTTCTCTTTAGAGGATATGGAAAAGAAACTTTTGAAAAAAGCGAAGAACGCCGACAATTCAATTGAACAAAGTGAAATATATGACTATTTAAACCGATACGAGTTAGATGATGACGCCATTGAACAAATTATGGATTTTTTCAAAGACAACGGCATCAAAGTGACAAACGAAGACGAAGAAGAGGAAGACGATGATTTAGATAGTCTCGACGACAAAGACATTGATTTAGCATCCAATCCTGATGATGCTCTTTTTGACGATGACATTGAGCCAACAGATGAAGCTGATATCGATGTTGACAATCTCGATGTCTCATTGAGCGGAGAAGTAAAAACTAATGATTCAGTAAAAATGTATCTAAAAGAGATAGGTAAATACAATTTACTTAAGCCTGAAGAAGAGCCGATTTTAGCGAAAAAGATTTTAGAAGGTGACGAAGAAGCTAAACAAAAATTAATTAATGCCAATCTTCGACTCGTTGTCAATATCGCTAAACATTATGTCGGACGCGGAATGCTTTTTCTTGACTTGATTCAAGAAGGCAATCTCGGGCTTATGAAAGCCGTTGATAAATTTGACTACACGAAAGGTTATAAATTTTCAACATACGCTACTTGGTGGATACGCCAGGCGACGACAAGAGCCATCGCTGACCAGGCGCGAACTATTCGTATTCCTGTTCACATGGTCGAAACCATTAACAAAATCACAAGAGTCAAAAGACAGTTGATTCAAGAGTTAGGCCGCGAACCAACCGCAGAAGAAATCGCAGCGGAGATGAAAGACAATGCCAATCTCAATCCTCGCCGTATTCGAGAGATTCAAAGAATCGCTCTTGAACCAGTTTCTCTAGAATCACCAATCGGTGAAGAAGATGATTCACATTTAGGCGATTTTATCGAAGATAAAGAAAGCGAATCACCTGTTGACTATACAACCAATCAACTTTTAAAAGAGGAACTATATAAGGTCCTTGACGAATTAACCGATCGAGAAGAAAGAGTAATTCGTCTGCGATATGGCCTAGATGACAATCGCCCTCGCACACTAGAAGAAGTCGGTAAAGAGTTTGGCGTTACTCGTGAGCGTATTCGTCAAATTGAAGCTAAAGCGATTAAAAAACTAAAACATCCAACTAAAAGCCGTAGGCTAGGAGATTATCGAGGTCGTCCATGATTGTTCTCTCTAAGCGTTTAAAATGTATATACGATATGGTGCCAAATACGGTTGTGGCGGATATCGGAGCAGATCATGGCAAATTAATCATTTCGCTTGCGGATAACAAACGAATTGTAAAAGGATATGCCGTCGAAAACAAAAAAGGTCCATATAATCGATTATTGAAAGCTGTAATTAATAGTGGTTTAGAGGATGAAGTAATACCTCTTTTAAGCGATGGTCTTGCTGATTTGCCTCCTACAGTAAAAACAATTATTTTAGCTGGTCTTGGCGGTCATACTATTATTGATATCCTTAGAAAGGATATAGAAAAGTTGCATCGTATTGATACGATTATAATTGACGCCCACACAGCTAATAAGGCTGTTCGTGAATTCGTCTGTCAAAATGGTTATGTTATCGCTGAAGAAAAGATGGTCAAAGAAGACAATATCTTTTACGAAATTATTAAATTTATCAGAGCTGGAAGGGCTATTTATTCCGATGAAGATTTTGAATTTGGTCCGATATTGAGTGAAGAGAAAAGCGCTCTCTTCAAAGAAAAGTGTCAAGAACGAATCAAAGAGATTGATTCTATTTTAGAAAAAAATAATCTTCCTCAACAGCGCATCCAACAACTTCTTAGCGAAAAACAACGAATTAGGAATAAATTATCATGAACACATACCATCTCATTTCTAAACTCGGAAAACTCTTCCCACGAAAAATAGCTTCACCAGGCGATTATGTCGGCTTGATGTGTGGACAGTTTAAAAAAGAGACAAATCATGTATTGATTTGTTTAGATTTTGATTGGGAAGTTTTCGCGATTGTGAGAGAAATGGAACAAAAACCCGACTTAATTATTACGCATCACCCATTCTTGTTTGGAACGAGAAATTTTGTTTTTAAGCACAATCAAGAAAAGAAGGAATTGTGTGAGCTTATGGAAAAGATGGAAATACCTATCTATAGCATGCACACTAACTTTGATACGGGACATCGCGGGATGAACGATGCATTGATGAAAGCCCTCGGGCTTTATAATGTCGTTCCCGATGAAAATGATAAAATGATGCGTGTCGGTTATTTAAAAGAGCCAATGTTTATTGATGACTTCGCTGAATACGCCAAAAATCGCTTGGGCGTCAGCTATGGGCTATTGATTAAAGAAGGCAAATCTTATGTTAAAAAAGTTTCTATTGTCGGCGGAGGAGGTTCGCGCGGTTGGAAAATAGCAAAAGATAATGGCAGTGATATCTATATTTCTGGCGACGCTCCTCATCATGTGAGAAGAGATATTGTCAATGCTCATTTCAATTATTTAGATCTTCCGCATGAAATTGAGAAAATTTTCATGGATCAAATGAAAACAATTCTTTTAGAATTGGATAAAACGCTAATTATTACAACAATCGACCATGAAAAAGAGCCGACTGTCATTTAAAAATTTAAAAGCGCTGAATAAATTTCATCAACGACTTCAGGAGGAGTGCTAGCTCCTGACACCAAAGCGATGTGCTGCTTGTTAAGAAGAGCATCCCAGTCGAGTTCGGACTGCTTTTGAATGAGCAAAACCAAAGCATTGGGATGAGAGCTTTTCGCAATTTCGAAAAGCCGGTTAGTGTTGGAAGAAGTATAATCGCCAACAACAATTATAGCGTCAATATCAGTAGGAAGATTGATAATGCCTTCTTGTCTAATTCGCGTCGCATTGCATATCTCATCTTGGATTCGTGCCATTGGAATTTGGCGCAAAATATCTTGATGAATCTCCTTTAAATTAACGATGTTTAAAGTTGTTTGATTTACGACAAAAGGAGCATCATCAGTAATTAAATGGTAGTTAAATGGTTGATTTACATCATAGAGAAAAACATCTTTTGATATCGATTTAGCAGCGGTAGATTCAGGATGATGATTGATACCGATAAAAATAACTTGATGTCCTTCAGCTAATTCTTTTTCGATTAGTGCAAAGTTGTTATTTACTTTAGGACAAGTTGCGTCATAGCATTTGATGTTGTGCTTTTTTATATATTTGTCGATTTCTTTGGAGTGGCCGTGTGCGCCTAAAACAATCACACCGTCGCGCGGAACAAATTTGATTGTCTCAATCAGCGGTTTTCCTTCGATGTAGAGTGTATTGATACCGCTTTGTTTAAGCATATTCAAAACAATTGAATTGTGGACTAATTGGCCGAGCACATAGACAGGTTTATCTGGATTTTCACGTTTAGCGATTTTAGCAATATTAATTGCCCTTACGACACCTGCGCAATAGCCTTTTGGCTGAACGACAACAATTTTTCTCATGAAATTATAATATCATGAGCGTTGGATATGTATAACGCTTTTTTAGCGTGTATAATAACAAAGAAGGTAAAAAAAGTATGAAAGAAGAAAAATTATTTATTGGTTCACATGTTTCTCTAGCCGCCCCATCATATTTTGCCGGATGTGTTGAAGAAGCGGTTTCTTACGGTGCAAATACATTTATATTTTATACTGGTGCCCCTCAAAACACAACTCGCAAACCGACGAGCGAATTAAATATCGATGAAGGTAAAAAACTATGTTTAGAGCATGGCATTGATTTAAGCAAAGTCGTTGTTCATGCTCCTTATGTTATCAATGGAGCGAATGTTACTAAACCAGAGATGCGCTCCTTTGCTAAAGATACAATTGTGAGCGAGTTGAGAAGAACAAATGATTTTGGAGTATGCATATTAGTTCTCCATCCCGGTGCGCATGTCGGAGCAGGAGCAGAAACCGCCATCAAACAATTAGCCGAAGTTTTAAACGAAGTTTTTGACAGCGATGGCACGAATGTCAAAATTGCTTTGGAAACCATGGCTGGAAAAGGGAGCGAAATTGGATCAAGTTTTGAACAAATTGCTCAAATTATTGCCCTCTCTCGTCATCCTGACCGATTGGGCGTTTGCCTCGATACTTGTCATATGAATGATGCCGGGTATGATGTTTTCGATATTGATGCTTTGTTAGAAGAATTCGACCGTGTAGTCGGTATTAAACGCATCTTATGTGTTCATATTAACGATTCGAAAAATGTTCGCGGAGCGAATAAAGACCGCCACGAAAACATCGGCTATGGTGAAATTGGTTTTAATCAACTTTATCGATTTGTTCATTATCCTTTGTTGGATGGAATTCCGAAAATTTTGGAAACACCATATATCAACGGGCATGCCCCATATAAAATCGAAATTGAAATGTTAAAAAGCGGCCATTACATCGATGGATGGAAAAGCCAATTTGAAAATGATAATTAAAGTTTATCGATTTCTTGTTTGAGAATTTCAAAAGCATCTTGCTCTTTAACGTGAGCAATGATTTTGTCCTTTTTGAAAATAATGTATTCGTGAATGCCTCCGGCGATGCCGATGTCGGCATTTTTAGCTTCGCCAGGTCCATTGACTACGCATCCCATAACCGCCACATGGATATCTTTGTTGACCTGTTCTAGATATTCCATAACTTGTCTAGCTAGTTTTTCAACATTTACTTGTGTGCGACCACATGTTGGGCAAGAGACAAGAGTTGGATAATTTTTGTATAAACCTAGATCGTGGAGTAAGCGTTTGGCAGCAATAATCTCTTGCTCAGGCTCTCCTGTAATCGAAATGCGGATTGTATCGCCAATTCCTTCTAAAAGCAAAGGCGAAAGAGTGGCAGAACTTCTAACAAGTGAAATTTGTTCATATCCAGCTTCAGTAATGCCCAGATGGAGCGGGTAAGGAAAAGTCTTACTTGCCAATCGATAAGCCTCGATTGTCTCAATTGCATTTGAACCTTTGAGCGAAATAACGATGTCATGAAAATCGTATTCTTCCAAAATTGAGACATGTTTTTGAGCGGAGCGGAGCAAATCTTGAGCATGATATAGAGAAGAGTAATCGTGAATCGATGTGTCTAACGAGCCAGAATTAACTCCGATACGAATTGGAATATGTTTAGCCTTGGCCATATCGACGACGGCTTTGATATTTTCTTTTTTTCCAATATTGCCTGGATTAATTCGAATTTTATCAATTCCGTTTTCCATCGCTTTTAGAGCGAGGCGATAATCAAAATGGATATCGCCAACGAGAGGAATAGAAATGCCTTTTTTAATCTCTTTGATGGCTTCAGCGTCCTTCATATCCATTATCGAAACGCGCATTAAATCGGCTCCGAGTTTGGCGCAGCGATTGATTTGAGCGACTACCTCATCAATCCTTTCTGTTTTAATATTGCACATCGATTGAATGAGCACTTTATTTTGTCCGCCCATTTGTATATTTCCAATTTTTATTGGCTTTGTTTTAGTTCTTGATATTTCCATGCATTTTATTATAGCACCCTCTTTTTACTCATTAGTTGTTATTTTTGTCTTTGCATTAAACTTTATCAATGATAAAATATTGTTCGCATTTATATTAGAAGGAGAACTTTATGGCAAAAGAAGATCGTGTATCATTAACTCTCAAATGTAGTGTTTGTGGGGAAGAGAATTATATTACTTCAAAAAATCGTAAGCACCAAACAGCCCGTTTAGAAAAAAATAAATATTGCCCACGCTGCAACAAAAAGACACTTCATGTCGAAAAGAAAAAATAGTTAATCGTTTGATATATGGTGCGCGTCCAACCATTTTTACCATCGGCTGATACATTTTGTTCAAATGCTTATCTTATTATCGATGAAAACAATCGATGTGTTGTCATTGATCCAGCGGATTATTTCGAACAAATCGTCAGTTATGTTGAAGCCCATCAGTTGGAGTTATGTGCTATATTATTGACACATGGGCATTTTGATCATATCCAGTGTGCTAATTATCTAGCTGAGCAATATCAGATTGAGATTTATGTGTCCAGTGAAGATTTATATCTTCTGAAAGATGCATCTTTAAATGTTTCATCAATGATTGGCGAACCATTTGTCATTGAAAGCGACTGCAATATTGTTAACGATGGTGATATCTTAAAGCTTCTCAATGAAGAAATTGTTTGTCTTAAGACGCCTTATCACACGAGTGGATCGCTCATTTACTACCTACCATTGAGCCATTTGATTTTCAGCGGCGATTCATTATTTAAAGGATCGATTGGAAGAAGCGATTTGCCGACTAGCTCCAGTCAATTCATCAATCGTTCGCTTCGAAAAATCGTCAATATCGACGAAAGAGCGATTGTTTATCCAGGGCATGGAGAAATAACAACAATTGAGTGGGAAAAGCAACATAACGCTTATGTTAGACGAGCGCTAACGAGCGAAGAATAAAGGAGAATGAAAATGATTAATGTTACAGAATTAAGACCAGGAAATTATTTTGAAGAAGATGGCAACATCTATCAAGTTATGGATGTTTTACTCAACAAAACAGCAATGCGCAAAATGGTCGTAAAACTCAAAGTGAGAAATTTGCGCACAGGCTCCGTAACCGAAATGTCAAGAAATAGTGGATACGGAATTGAAACTATTCGACTTGATAAAAGACAAATGCAGTATCTCTACGATAACGGTGATGCTTTGGTTTTCATGGATCAAGAAACATATGATCAAATCGAAATCGCTAAAAACCGTCTTGAGTGGGAATTACAATTCCTCAAAGGTGATGAAATTGTTGAAGTTACATCGTACGAAGGAGAAATTTTAGGTTTAAACCTTCCAGCCAAAGTAACTCTAAAAATTACCAAATGTGAACCAGCTGTTCGCGGTGATACTGTTAACAAAGCGATGAAAGATGCTATTTTAGAAACAGGCTTAAAAGTTCGCGTTCCATTATTCATCGAAGAAGGCGAAGAAATTATCGTTCGCACCGATAACGGTGATTATGATGGAAGGGCATAAAAGAGGTTACTAACCATGATGGAAATACAAATTTGGGTATTTGTTTTATCGCTTGTTGGTATTTTACTTTTAGGCGGTGTAATCGGTTTCTTTACTTCTCGTTGGTGGTTTAAAAAAGAATTGGCCAAAAATCCGCCAATTAACGAAAAAATGATTCGTGTAATGTTTGCTCAAATGGGTAGAAAACCAAGCGAGAAACAAATTAGAGAAATTATGCGAGAAGTCAATTCACAAAAATAGTTATTCAATCGGAAAATCAGAACAACATAAAAGCGCCAATAACAGGCGCTTTTATTATTTCTATTTGGCAAATATTTCTTTGAAATATAGTTTACATTAAAATCTACTAGAAAATTACTATTACATCCAAGTAATTTTTCTTTCATTGCCATCGACTAATCGCTTGATATTGGTGCGATGTTTGATGATTAATATAATGGTTGTAATTGTCAATATAATCGAGAAGACATAATTTGGATATAGGCTCATTCCATACATTGGTAATAACTCAATCGCTGGAGGCAAGACATTACATAAGAGTAGGATAGACCAAATCCAAGAAAAGATAGTTCCAAATATGCTAGCGACGATACTAGCGAGTGATACGTGTTTATCGAACTTCAAAGTGATTAGAAAGACGATGCCGCTCGACAATCCCATCATCCAAGTAGTCCCTAATAGAGTTCCCATGTATGAAGCCGCTGCCTTGCCGCCTCGGAAACGGTAATAAAGAGGAAAACAATGGCCTAAAATGGAGCCTAAAGTTGCGAGCCAATATATCGGCCAAGGGATTGCATAGCCGTCGATGTTTCCGCTTGCAAACATTGCGGCAGTAGGGACGAGAGCCTTTTCGCCAATTGGCACATAAGTTAAAATTGCCCAGCAGATCCAAACAGGTAAAATGGTCTTTAACATGTCGAGAATGATAATGATTAAACCAACTTTTTTACCCCATAGACGTCCAGAATTAGTCCCCCCAGCATTTTTTGAACCATAATCGCGCGGATCTTGATGAAAAAAGACTTTTCCAATCCAAATAGAATTGGAAATAGAACCAATTAAGTAGCCGAATATCAAACAAATTAATGCACAAATTATATTATACATAATATATTTTCATCTCCGCTCAATTCCACGCTAACTATTGTACTAAAAAACTTTATATTTTCAACTTTAATTGTTTATAATTAAAGACGGTTGCGGAGGCATTTTGTGGCAATAAATAGTTATACTGCGGATGACATCCATGTTTTAAAAGGCCTTGAAGGAGTAAGGAAAAGACCTGCTATGTATATCGGCTCGACCAATTCGAGCGGATTACATCATTTAGTGTGGGAAGTTGTAACAAATTCCGTCGATGAAGCACTTTCTGGATTTGGTGAAAAAATAATAATTACTCTCCATAAAGATGGTTCTTGCTCTGTTTTAGATGAAGGCCGCGGTATTCCAGTTGGCATAAACAAAGAAACTGGACGTCCAGCTGTTGAGTTAGTTTTTAGTGAACTCCATGCTGGCGGTAAATTTAACAATGCCGTTTACAAAAGCGCTGCTGGTCTTCATGGTGTTGGTGCGTCAGTGACAAATGCTTTGTCACTGTGGCTTGATGTTACTGTTTATCGCGATGGCGTTGTATCTCATATCCGCTTTCATAATGGTGGTAAAATTGAAGTTCCTTTGGAGACATTAGGGCCGACCAAAAAACACGGAACATTAGTTCGCTTTTTGCCAGATCCCTCTATCTTTACTACCGTTGAATTTAAATGGGAAACAGTTTCGAATTATTTGCAAGAACTTGCTTTTTTAATGAAGCAAGTTACTTTTGTTCTTATTGATGAAAGAAGTAATCAAACCCAACAATACCATTACGAAAATGGTTTGATTGAATATGTTGAAAATTTGAATCAAAATAAAACACCCATTTCACCCGTTATCCATTTTGACGATTATGATGAGAGCACTGGTATAGTTGCAGAAATCGCTATGCAGTATTGTTCTCAAGATTATAACGAGAATATCTTTTCTTACGCTAATAACATTAGGACCCGCGATGGTGGAACACACGAAGCTGGATTTAGGACTGGTATTACTCGCGCCGTCAATGATTTTGCCGATTTAAACAAACTTCTTAAAAATAAAAAACTTGAAGGAAGTGATGTTCGCGAAGGATTAACAGCCATTATTTCACTTAAAATTCCAGAAGAAGTGCTCCAATTCGAAGGTCAAACAAAAGGTAAATTAAATACACCTGAAGCGATGAGCATCGTTTCTAACATGGTTTATAATAAGTTCACTTATTATCTAGCTGAAAATAAGGAATTAGCCTTCCGCATTATTAAAAAATGTATCGACTCTCAACAAGCTCGTATCGCAGCACGAAAAGCGAAAGATGAAGCGCGAAATTCAAAAAAAGTTAAGACTGAAGTCATTTTAAGCGATAAATTAACACCTGCTCAAAGCAAAGATTACATGAAAAATGAGCTTTTTATTGTTGAAGGTGATTCAGCTGGTGGAACAGCGAAAAAAGGTCGAGACCGTTTGCATCAAGCTATTTTGCCGCTTCGAGGCGTCCCACTCAATACTGATTCCATTTCTTTGGAGAGGCTTCTAGCCAACCGCGAAATTGCGACAATTATTAATACAATAGGAGCAGGATTTGGACACTCTTTTGATATCGCCGATATTAAATATGGCAAGATTATTATCATGACTGATGCCGACACTGATGGCGCTCATATTCAGACATTATTATTAACCTTCTTTTATCATTATATGCGACAATTAATTGTGGCGGGTCATGTCTATGTTGCCGTGCCTCCTCTTTACCGCGTTTTCAAAGAAGTCAATCACCAAATTGTTCAAGAATATGCATGGGATGACGACCAATTAGAGAGTGCAAAGAAAAAGATAGGAGCAGGTTATAAAATTAACCGCTACAAAGGTCTCGGTGAAATGAATGATACTCAGTTGAAAGAAACAACTATGGATCCTCGCACTCGAACTCTTATACAAATCAGCATTGATGATCCTTTTCTCGTCGAAAAACGCGTTGGCATTTTAATGGGCAAAGATGCGTCGGTAAGAAGAAAATGGGTTGAGGAAAATGTTGATTTTAATTGCACTGATACTTTCATAAAGGAGGTTAAAAACAATGGCTAAAAAGAAAAAAGTTCAAGAAGAAGAAATCATTGAAGAAAACATTGTTGTTGAGCCTCTTGAAGAAGTGATGGGCGATCGATACGCTGTTTTTGCCAAAGCTGTTATTCAAGACCGCGCCATCCCAGATGTGAGAGACGGATTAAAACCCGTTCAAAGAAGAATTATTTTTTCAATGTATAACAACGGCAACGTATACAATAAACCAACTAAAAAATGTGCTCATACAGTCGGAGAAGTGATGGGCAAATACCATCCACACGGCGACTCATCAATTTATGATGCTCTTTCGCGAATGTCTCAAGATTGGAAAGTTCGTTATCCTCTTGTCAATTTTCAGGGCAATAACGGTTCCATCGATGGCGATTCTCCAGCAGCCTATCGTTATACAGAATCACGACTATCTAAACTAAGCAACGAGTTGATTAGAGATATCGAGAAAAACACTGTTGATATGGAACTCAATTTTGACGATACAGAATTTGAGCCAGTGGTTCTACCATCTCGTTTCCCGAATCTTCTAGTTAATGGATCTGAAGGAATTGCTGTCGCTATGGCAACTGATATTCCTCCACACAATCTGAATGAAGTTATTGACACTGTGATTTATCGTTTGACGCATAAAAATGCAACGATTGATGATTTATTAGAAATTGTTCAAGGGCCCGATTTTCCGACCGGTGGTATCATTTATCGATCCGAAGGCTTGAAATCAATTTACACTACAGGTAGGGGAAGAATTGAAGTTGCTTCTAAAGCTGAAATCGTCAAAAATGGTGACATTCAGCAAATTGTAATTACCGAAATTCCTTATCGCGTTGTCAAAATTAACATCGCTTTTGAAATCGATAAAATTCGCCATTCTAAATCGATTGATGGCATTTTAGAAGTTCGCGATGAAAGTGATCATAGCGGAATCCGCATCGTTGTCGATATCAAAAAAGAGGCAAAAGCCGATTTGATTTTAACTTATTTAATGAATAAAACTTCATTAAAGAGTTCTTATACAGCGAATATGGTGGCAATTGTTGATGGGCGTCCGAGAACATTAAATCTTTTACAGTTTATTGATGCATACATCGCTCATCAAATTGATGTTGTTACTCGAAAAGTGAAATTCGACCTCAATAAATTCCAACAAAGGCTCCATATTGTTAATGGTTTAATAATTGCTTCACTCAATATTAACGAAGTTGTTGATATTATTCGCAAATCAAAAGACAAAGCCGATTCTAAAGTTAACTTAATCAAGCGTTTTGAACTTTCAAATGAGCAAGCTGAAGCTATTGTCATGATGCCTTTATACAAACTCAGCCATACCGATGAATTAGTCTTAGAACAAGAAAAAGTGACTTTGGAAAAAGATGTGGAAAAATGTCAAGCGATCCTTGCTGATCCGAATAAACTCAATCGCGTCATTATTTCTGATTTGAAAGCTATCAAAGATGAATACGGCGATGAAAGAAGAACTGCCATTGAAGAAAAGGGCGAAGTTCAAACTGTTGATAAGCGTCAATTAATCGCTAAGGAGGAACAAATCATTTCTTTAACTCGCGACGGATACGCCAAACGTTCGAGTATCAAATCTTTCAAAAGCAGCAATGGTAACGCTTTGCCAGGCTTAAAAACAGGTGATGTTTTAATCGGATGTGGAAGTGGAATGACGACAGATTATCTTCTAGCTTTCACAAACCGTGGCAATTATGTTTGTATACCTGTTCATCGCTTGACCGAAAATAGATATAAGGAAGAAGGAACACACTTAAATCAGTTTGTTACTTTTGAAACAGGCGAAAAAATCATAAAAGGTTTTCTTGTCAGCGAATTTAGAAGTGATATCTATTTAGCCTTTTTAACTAAATTAGGACAAATAAAGCGAATGTCACTCGGACAGATTGACTATACGAAGCATAATCGCCCCGTTCGTTGTATGCGAATTGTTTCTTCTGATGAAGTGGCTTCTGTTCAAATGTTAACTGGCAACAGCGATATTTTGATTTTTACAAGCAACGGCAATGCTTCGATGTTCAACGAAAATGAGTTAACGCCATTCGGACTGAGAGCAGGTGGAGTTAAAGCTGTTTCGAGCCTCGGCAAAAATTATACTGTTCAAATGCTTGCATTTGATGAACAAGAAAAAGCTAAGATTGTGCTTGTGACCGATGGCGGATGTGAAAGAATCTTTGATAATACGAAAATGTATCGCACATCGCGCCTTGGCAAATTACAACCCGTTTTCCGTTATTTCAAAAGCGAGCCACACGCCTTGGTTCGCGCCATTAAAGTTTCACCGAAAGCTGATGAATTATATCTTGTCCTTTATTTAAACGATAACACAACCGTCGATTTGCGCGTCGATGATTTCCATCTTACCGATATTAATAAGAATGCAAAAAAGAATATTAGTATACCTCCTCGTACTAAGATATCTTTCGTCTATGGCGAACCATTAGATGTTATAAATCACGATACCCCATCTCATCCCATCACTGAAAAACAAGCTAAAAAGAATGTTTTAGAAGTTGTAGATGGTCAAGACGAGCCTAAAAATGATTCCGATGAATCTGAAGAAGGCTCAACATATGAACAGATTTCGATTTTTGAAGATTTAGATTAAGCTTTCGCTTGAAATTGTTTAAGCTGGTTGAGACAGCAATGTACAGACTTGATAAATGACAAGCGATAAACAAATAGCAAGAGCAATTGCACAAAAAATAATTTCGTAGATAAAGATTTTCTTTTTGTTTTTTATGTACAAATAGACAGAACAAATCAAACCAGCGACAGAAAATATAATAAAAACAACTGGTGAAAATATGAGTGAGCCAAAAATTGAAATAGATGATAAAATTCTTGGACCATAAATTATCTTAAGTGGTAGATTTTCACTAATTGGTTCATTTCCTTCCATATTTAGATTTTAATTTCTATTTACTAAAACCGCAAATAATAGATACGAAAGTAACAAATGGCAATTTTAATATTAAAAATATTATGTTAATATACACTTAAATTATGAAAGAAAAATTAATTCCGTTTGCTTGGGCAAAAAATATATACGACATCGATGTTGATTTTTATCATTCGTTAAACATTAAAACGCTTATCATCGATTTGGACAATACCCTTGATAGTTATAAAACAAAGGTACCGAGCGATCGAGCGATTCGATTGATTAGCAAGATGAAAAATAGTGGTTTAAAACCTGTTATTGTTTCAAATAATCGCGGAAAAAGAGTTAAAGAGTATGCCGAGGCGCTTGGTATTGAGTGCATACATAGCGCTATGAAACCATTCCCTTGTAAAATTAATCGTTTTATCAAAGATAACCATCTAAATAAAGATGAGATCATTCTTATTGGCGATCAACTAATTACCGATGTTAAAGCGGCTAAAAATGTTGGTATAAAATCGATACTTCTTGAAAAATTAGTGAAAGAAGACCAATTCACCACGCATTTTAATCGCATATTTGATAAAATGATAAGGAAGAGATTAAAAAATAAAAATTTATTGAAAGAGTGGAGAGAATTGTATGGCCAAAGTAAAAAGAGTTCTTAGATGTTATAAGTGTGGCGTAGTATTACAAAGCCTCGATGTTGATAAAAAAGGTTATATACCAGCATCAGTTGCCACCCGCGAAACATTATCTACCCATGTTTTGTATTGCCAAAATTGTTTTGAAGAGATGAAGAAACTAAACAGTGGGGAACTTTCGAAAAGCGTTGATAAACAAACACTAAAAATTCTTGACGATGCGGTTGCAACCGACGCGGTCATAATTTGGGTCGTTGATTTGTTTGCGTTTAATGGCACATTTAAAATGGATTTAGTTAGTAAACTAAAAGGATTAAAGATAATGGTCATCGGCACCAAATATGATCTTTTTAATGCTAAACGCCACAGCAAAGAAAATTTTGAACGATATCTTATCGCTCGTTTCAACGAAGTTGGCATTGAACCAGCAAACGTTTTAATTATTGGTAATGACGATTCTTATGATCCAAAAAGCCTAGTCAATTCAATCCATGAATTACGACAAGGACATGATGTTTATATGATAGGCACATCGATGTCTGGCAAAACATCATTGGTCAATCGCATGATGAAAAATTACGAAAATAATTTTAGGTGGACAATTAAAACCGAATATTATCCAGGAACAACACTTAAAGTTTTAGAAATACCTTTGTCAAATTCGTCTTTTCTATACGAACTGCCAGGTCTTTCGCTCGATACATCTATTATTTCAAAGGTTGAAAAAGATGTTCAAAAAGTTATTACCCCAAAGAAAAGTGTTAAAGAAACTTCGATTAAATTATCTCAAGACGAAGCGGTCTTTTTCGGCGGGTTAATTACAGTAGAACTGATTAGAGGCGAAGCCACATTATTTAAAGCTTTTACTTCTGAGTATATTGAATACAAAAAAGTATCGTCTAATAAATTAGACGAAGCTTTTAAAACCAATCTTCATTCCAGAATAATTCGCCCTGTTTCCGACTCTTTATCTAGTTTCTCTGATTTCGATTTATTCGAATATGATATGGAAGATGATAATCTTTATCACGATATCAGTGTCGAAGGATTCGGATGGGTTTCATTCATTGGAAAAGGACAAACAATTCGAATTTCATTCCCGCATGGCGCGGCATTAAAAGAAACACTTTCGAAGGTATACTAAATATTATGTTAACCAGCTCGCAAAAGAAATATTTAAAATCATTAGCGATGAAAACGCCAAATAAATATCAAGTCGGTAAAAATGAAATTACCGATTCCTTGGTATGCATGCTCGATAAAGCTTTAATTGCCAAAGAGTTAATCAAAATCGATTTGATGAAAAGCGTCGAAACGCCAGTCAATGAAATTGCTTTAGATTTATCGTCCAAATTAAACGCTGAAATCATTCAAGTAGTAGGGCGAACCATTACTTTATTTCGCCGCAATAAGGACAAACCAGTCATCATTTTTAAAAAATAATGAATAAAATAATTTTTGGTGGTGATTTTAACCCTATACATAACGGCCATCTCAATATGGCTAATCTTGCATCAAAACAATTTAATGCAGATGTGATTTTTGTGCCTGCCGTCGTTGCTGTATGGAAAGAAGAATCAATTCCTTTCGAATATAAGGTAGAAATGATTTCTAAAGCGATCCAACCATATCAAAGGATGTCGGTTTCTCCGTATGAATCCACAACTGGTAAAACTCAAAATTATTCGATTGATACAGTTAAGTATTTTGTCAATAAATATCCAGATGATAAGTTTTACTTATTGATTGGTAACGATCAAGTAAATGCTTTTCACCGTTGGAAAGATGCCGAAGAAATATCTCATTTGGTTAACATAATCTATTTCTCACGTCCTGGGCATGAATTAAGTAATGAAAATGTCAAACATTACAAGATGCAACAAGTATTCGGCGAAGAAAATGACATAAGTTCAACTGATGCTAGATCACTTAATAAACTTGATTTGCCTTTTGAAGTAATTAAATATATCGAAGAAAAAGAATTATATTACATTAAATCGATTAAAACTCGTCTAACAGATAAAAGATATGCACATTCTTTGCAAGTGGCTCATTTGGCATATCAAATCGCCCTTAAAAACGAGTTAATTAATCCATGGCGTGCTTATGTGGCTGGCTTGCTACATGACATCGCAAAAGATTTACCGATAGTAGCGCAAAAAGAAATAGTCTTAGCTCATTTTCAAGAATACAGCGACATACCATCTTTTTCATATCATCAGTTTGCTGGATCTTTTATTGCTAAAACAGAATTTAACATCGATGATAAAGAAATATTAGATGCTATTGAATTTCATGCAACAGGAAAAGCAGATATGTCGTCATTGGGTGAAATTATTTATGCCGCTGATAAAATTGAGCCATCGCGAGGATATGATTCAAAAGAAATGATCAATGCGTGCTTACAAAATTATCATTCAGGTTTTGTCTTTGTGCTAAAAGAGAACCGAGAATTTCTTTTTAGCAATCGAAAAGATATTAATAATCGTTTGAGCAAAGCTTGTTTCGATTATTACCTATAAAAAGAGCAAAATACATAACTTCACATAATTGTCATTATGTAAACTAAATACATTCTCAAGCCTTGCCCAGCAAAGATTTGAGAATTTTTTGCGAGTAATAATACTATATCGATTTACATATAAGCGAATGAGTTTTCCACAAAATTTATTGCATAAAAATCTACTAGAAATCTACTAGAAAATATAACTTAACTATTTTCAATCCCGTCATTTCCATTTAAATAAGCCATGAATCCATAGACAATTAAATTTACTTTTTTCTCATCTAATACCGGTACTTCGTGATCCTTTATACTTTTAGTTTCACCGATTGCTGAACGCGTATACAGTCTTAATTTGTCTAATGCACGGATTTGATTCACGACTGCAATACTTGGGACATTTGTTGGCAAGCCATCAATGATTCCTAAATCTAAATCGCTTTTAGGATGTGCGCCGACTTTATTTGTTTTTAATGGGCAGACTAAAACCAATGGATTATATTCATTAGAATCTGCTAATACAACTCCATAATGGCGATTAGAAAATTCAGCATTAACATTTATGCCCCAATCAAATTCGTATATTTCGCCTTTTTTCAAATTATAACGCAGTGAGTATTTCTCTGAAAATGTCGCATACTCTAATTGACGCTTAATCCATTCTAATTGTTCTTTAAAGCCCCATAGTTTTGCAACTTTGTTGTCTTTAGATGCTTCCACATCAAAATTTTTTGGTTCAAAACGATATTTTGGTCTATTATCGATCATTATTTAACTCCTCCTATATTTGTATTAGGCAACAAAAATATAATTTGGAGTTTATTTTTTAATTTTCTTTTTTGCGATGCTTAAGATTATGTCAACCGAACCTATGAGAAGAATAGCAACAATCGATACAGCAAAGATTGTTTTCATATCTGATGTTTGATTGGCATAATAAATTAATCGACCTAATCCAGGAATAAAATTATCGCCACATAAAACTTCAGCCATGATTGAAACTTTCATTCCAAGGCCAAGTGCCTGAACAATGCCGAGAAATATATATGGACTGCTAATTGGCAAAATAATTTTAAAAAGGCTTTTTGGATTATAAACACCGCCATCAAGCTTTAGTGAATTCATGATATTAACATCGATATTTTGAATTCCAGACGATACAGCCTCGTAAAGAATTGGAAAAATAAGCAAAAAGGTAATGATAAATAATGCGAACAAAGGTTTTGTCAAGACGATAAGAATAAAAATAACAGCCGCTGTAGGCAAAGTTCTTAAAATAAGAACTAAAGGCCGAAGGAACTGATAAATTGGTTTACATAATCCTGCAACTATACCGAGGATTAATGCTAGCAAAAAACTAATAACAAATGAAATCAAAAGTCTTAGCAATGTTCCGCCAATAGCTTTCCATAGTTCGCTGGTTCCTAACATTTGGAATAGATGTTTAAATGTTTCCCAAGGGTTAGGAATTAAGGTTGTGTGAAGCGAAAAAGATAATATCCACCAAAGAAAAATGACAAAGCAAACGCCAAGGATAATATATAGTGTCTGCATCCACATTTTTTTGGTATATCCGTTCATTTTGCTCCTTTTAATTAATATAAATATTAATTAGAACATCATATAATCGCTATAATCGTAATTGATGCCTAATTCTAACAAGAATGATTCAATGTCTAAGTTATCATGAAGCTCGGCATCGACAAGCGCGAAACCGTTTTGTCCATTGGCTTGAACATTATAAGCAACCGTAGAAGTAAAACCGAATAAGTTTTTTTGCGCTTCGGCGTCGCCATAGCTATCTAAACCATTTTTCATATCTTCAGGAGATTCAATGCAGGTGAGCACATAGTCGTCAAGATTGTCTAAAAAGCCATCAAAATAGGCTTTGTGAGCATCATACATTTTGGTGTGGATAAATAAACCTGCTTGCGGAATAACCGGCGATAAATCGGTTACTTCTGCCCATTTGTCTCTCAAAGAGACAATATTAAGGCTGGATGCAATATCTGCATCCATTTGTGAAACAATGGAATATAAAACAGGTTGAGCGATGACAACATAGTCCACTGTGTTACCATTATGTAGTCCAGTCAATAAAATTGGGCCGATATCGCTGACGCCACTTACATAATGTGTTGCATCAACAACTTCTTGTGAATAAATGTGTCGGTAGACAAGATCTGGCAAAAGGTTCTCACCAAAACTTACGATGTAGTCATCGCCAGTCGGCTCAGTGTTCTTACCGATTCCCACTAAATAAAGATTGCCACCGGTAATGATGCGGGCAAGTTTATAATCCGCATTGTTGTTTTTAATGGAATTTAAGCCATTATAAAAATCAAATACAACAATGCCATAATTGTCATCTTGAAGTTGAGCTCCAACATTGCTGGGCACTGAATTGGTCGTCAAATTTTTAGAGAGTGATTCATCATAAAAGACAATTGTTGGCGCGCCGGTTGGTGAAATAATCTTATTGTAGACATTGTCATAATTATTGCCGTTTGAACAACTGCTCGCTATCAGAGCAACAAGCAAAAGTGAAGAGACGAAAAGACTTTTTTTCATATTTTGCCTCCTCTTTTATTTAAATAATTCTTTAATCGGTGTTCCAATTAGATTATCAGGTTTTTCGAAATCGAAATTGTAGAGGATGGTTGCCCCGATATCAGCAAACGATTTTCTTTCTTCGATCTTGCGGCCGTCGCTAATTGATTTTGAATACATGAGCAAAGGAACTTTTTCTCTTGTGTGATCGGTTCCGGTCCAAGTAGGATCATTGCCGTGATCAGCGGTGATGATTAATAAATCATCATCTTTCATTACCTGCATTAATTCGCCGAGCTGAACATCAAATTGTTCAATGGCTTTTCCATATCCAATTGGATTGCGACGATGCCCATATTCAGAATCGAATTCGACGAGATTGACAAAACACATGCCAGTAAAAGATTCATTTTTAGCCTCACTAATGGTTTTGTTCATTCCATCTTCATTTGAGACAGTTTTTTGTGTTTTTACAACGCCATAACCATTGAAAATATCACCAATTTTACCGATACAGCTCACCATTAATCCGTGATCTTGAAGAATATTCATTACTGTTGGTGAAGAAGGCGATAAGGCTAAGTCGTGACGATTTGCCGTTCTTTTAAAATTATCTTTATTTGTTCCAACGAATGGGCGAGCGATAATTCTACCGACTTTCCATTCTGGTTTCATACATATTTCACGTGCGATTTCACAGCATCGATAAAGTTCTTTTACACCTGTTGTTTCTTCGTGGGCGGCGATTTGAAGGACACTATCGGCGGATGTATAAACAATTAACGAATTGTCTCTCATCTGCTCTTCACCTAATTCTTTTAATATTTCAGTTCCACTTGCAGCGTAATTTCCGATGCACTTATGCCCCGTTTCTTTTTCAAGCAAATCCATCAACTCTTTTGGAAAACCGGTGTCAGTAAAAGTCATAAACGGTTTGATTGTATTGATACCCATCATTTCCCAATGACCAGTCATCGTATCTTTCCCATTACTTGTTTCTAAAGCGGTTGTAACGAATGAGTGCGGATGCTCCACTGCACTTGTGCCTTTCACTGCTGCTAAATCAGCAAGTCCGAGGCTGTTGAGATGTGGAATGTTTAAACCGCCACATTGTTCAGCTACATGGACAAAAGTATTTGCGCCATCGTCACCGAATTCAACTGATCGAGGTTCAGTTCCGATTCCAACAGAATCCATTACGATAACGAATATTCTTTGATATTTTTTCATTTTTCATTCTCCTTTATTCAAAATGTTTTTTTGACTTTAATATTTTATATTAGATTGATTGAAGATACAAACGAAACGCCTGATAAAACTTATCGTCATATATTATGTCAACCAAACTCTATTTTTTCTTACCCATATACGAATCGTAAGCACTAAGAATTCTTTTGCTCGATAAGTGTGTATAGATTTGTGTGGTTGCAATATTTGTGTGTCCAAGCATCTGCTGAACTGCTCTTAATTCCGCGCCGTTTTCTAACATATGTGTAGCAAAACAGTGCCTCAGCGTATGAGGTGAAATAGAGGTTTTGATGCCAGCATTAAAAGCGTATTGTTTAATTGCTTTGAAAAAGTATTGCCTGGATAAAGGCTTGCCATATTTTGATAAAAAGAGATATTTTGAATCTTTTCCAGCGCTTTTATTTCGTACTTCGTTCAAGTATTTACTGATATATTCAATAGCAAAATCTCCGAGAGGAACTTTTCTTTCTTTAGCCCCTTTTCCATAAATTGAAACAATACCTCTTTTTAAATCGACTCGCGATCTTTCTAGCAATAATAACTCGCTTACCCTTAATCCGGCGGCATACATCGTTTCAAGCATCGCTCTGTCGCGTATACCGTCTTCTTTTTTCATATCAGGGGCATCGAGAAGCGCTTCAACTTCTTCAAAGGAAAGACAGTTTGGCAGTCGCTCCGGCTTTTTAGGTGCTGGTATAGAGGGAATTTCGCCATCAAACAATCCTTCTTTCGACAAAAAAAGAAAAAAGCTTTTAGTTGAGGACAACCTTCTTAAAGCCGTCGACACGCTCATACCACAAGATAATTCATATTGAAGAAATTGATTTAAATCTTCACCCATTAAATCATCAACATATTTTTTCTTATCGAAATAAGTGAAAAATTGCTTTAAGTCTTCCATATAAGAGGTGGCGGTTTGTTTAGATAACCCTTTTTCAGCTAGGATATGTTGAATAAACATTTCAATAGCATCGTCAATTTGAACTCTCATTTTTTATTCTCCTTTTTTACTTGTGAAGCACGCACAAATAATTCTTTTTTCATTTTTCGGTTTAAATCGTTAATTAATAGTTTTGTTTTCGATTCTTCTTCATGTTGTTCATAATCAAAAAAGGTCATTTGGATTGACATATCTTGAATGCTAACTAAATTTTGAAGCGTTACTCCCACTAAGCGAATCACCATTCCTTCAAAATTAGATTCGAACAGTTGATAAGCGTGAGAAAAAATAGCATCTTTATCATTTGTTGGAGTGTCAAAAGTAATCGATTTATTGAACGATTTAAAATCGGTATTTTTAACGACTATTTGAATAGTCGATCCTATCTTTTTTTCGGCTTTTGCTCTTTGGCTGACTTCTTCGCTGAGCTGATATATCATTTGTTTAATTTCGTCTAAATCGCTTGTGTCATGCATTAAAGTTGAAGAATTACCAATTGATTTAGGATCGTTCGGCTCAGTATGAATGACATCGCTTCCTCTTCCTTCAAGGTGTTCTTTGACATATTCAAAACCAGTCTCCCCCATGATTTGTTTTAAAAGTTCGCTGTCGTTTTCGATGGCAACTGCTAAATCACCAATGGTGTTAATGCCAATTTGTTTAAGCCGAGGACAAGTTTTTTTCCCAATTCCGTAAAAATCATCAATCGACAGAGGGTATAAAATCTTTTTGATATCTTTACGGCGAATAACTGTCAATCCGAGAGGCTTTTGATAATCGCTTCCCATTTTAGCCAAAAATTTCGTTGGAGCGACGCCGATTGAACATTTCAATTTTGTTTCTTCAAAAAGTTTTTGCTGTAAATTTCTAAAATACGATTCGACATCTTTGACATTTTTCAATTGTTCAGTAAAATCGGCATACAATTCGTCTGAACCAGCCGGCTCCACCATTTTCGTATAGCGGCGGACAAAGCGATAAAAGGAATGGGACATTGTACGATAAAAAGCAAAATCGCTGGCTTTTAAAATCAAAGAAGGACACAAGTTTAGGGCTTTAAAAGTCGGCATTCCAGAATGAACGCCAAATTTACGAGCGGCATAGGAGCAAGTAGAAATAATGCCGCCTCGCCCAGCGTGTCCGATAGCAACAGGAAGATTTTCTAGCGAAGGATCTTTGATTTCTTCACATCGAACAAAAAAAGCATTCAAGTCGATGTGAACAATTATTTTGCTCATATTGGTATTCTAACTCAAATGCAAGATTATGTTAACCAATTTTATAGGATTTTTAGCAAGTCTTCGATAGTCGTCTTTGTGTCTTCGAGTTGTTCTTTAATACTGCCTTGCGAAATAAATATATTTGGTAAACAGCAAAAATCGACTGTACCGCGATATCTTTCGCTATTTAATTTTTGAATCAAAGTGTCAACAAAGCCATATTTTGTCGCATAGGGATTATAAATGACAATTCTTTTGTGTTTTGTCAAATCATCGATAGCTTTCTCGTCCATCGGTTTTTGATAAACAGCGTTATAGAAAGTTAAATCGGTATTATTGCGAGCAAAAATATCGTTTAAAGTATTGACGACTGGCCCTAGACTAACTAATGCGAGATTGAAATTACTGCTTTGTTTCAACTTAACCCATTTGCCAAAGCCAACGCTGCTGCCTATAACATGAAAATCATAAATGTTTTCTTTGGGAAAACGAATGGCAAATACGCCATGTTTATTGAGCGATTCGTTAAATAATTCTAACGATTGTTCAATTGATGAAGCCATGGCAATAACAGTATTTGGAATAGTATATAAAAATGCTTCATCATAGATGCCCTGATGTGTTTCCCCGTCTTTTCCGACGAGTCCGCTTCGGTCGATAAGAAGCGTCGCATTGCAGTTCATTCTCGACAAATCATGGCTAATTTCATCATAAGCTCGCTGTAAAAATGTCGAATAGATGCAAATCACAGGATGAAGCCCAGACACAGCTAGTCCGCTCGCCATCGTCATCGCATGTTCTTCCGAAATACCAACATCAATCGTTCGTTCTGGAAAACGATTAAACAAAGGTCCTAGTTCGCTTCCAACGCCCGTCGCTGGAACAATTGTCACAATGTTTTTATTTTTTTCCATTGAGTCGAGCAAAATCTTCTCATAAATTTTTGACCATGAAATCGTTTTTTTATTCACTTCAATTTGTCCGGTCTCAACATTGAATTGCGTGACGCCGTGCCAATGGCCGTACTGATCTTCCTCAGCGTACTTATAGCCTTTCCCCTTAACTGTTTTTAAATAGACCACAACTGATTTATCGATTGTTTTTGCTCTTTTAAAAGCTTTATCCATCGCTTTGATATCATGTCCGTCGATTGGTCCGATAAAAGCATATCCGAGCAAATCAAACAAATTGAGATGAAGAACATGCCTTTTTATCCAATCTTTAACTTTGGCTGTTCCACCATAAATCCAACGGCCAAACCGTGTCGAACCCATGAATTTTTTATAAGCATGTTTTGAGCGATAATAAAAAGAGGAAACAGATATCTTTCGAAACATCTTGGCGAAACCACCGACTGGTCGTGAAATTGACATTTCGTTATCGTTGACAACAATAATCACTTTGTGATTACCTTGAACAGCATTGTTTAATCCTTCTAAAGCCAGACCATTGATTAATGATCCATCACCTATAAAAGCGATGACATCATAATGTTCTCCTTTTAAGTCGCGAGCAATCGCTAGACCATTAGCTGCACTTATCGATGTGGAACTATGTCCTGCCTCAAAATGGTCATATGGTGATTCGCTACGCTTTTGAAATCCAGAAGGCCCACCTCTTTCTCTTAAATGCTCAAGGTTTCGCCCCGTCAAAATTTTATATGCATAGCATTGATGTCCGACATCAAAAATAATCTTATCTTTTAAGAAATCAAAATTGCGGCAAAGTGAAATAATGGCGTCGATTGTTCCTAAATTGCTGGAGAGATGGCCACCATACTTTGAAGTAATTTCTAGGATGTATTTTTTCATCTCTTCACTCAAAGAATCAAGTTGCTCATAAGAAAGATTTCGGACAATCGAAGGATCTTTGATTGCGCTTACATCGATGTTTAAAGATGCATTTTTCTTTTTCTTTGCCATACTATAAAACTACTAATATTCAACTATTCTTCGTCTTTTTCCACCACTTTAACGATTTGTTCTTTGACTTGTGCAAGTTTATCTTCTAATTGCTTAATGATTTTTTGTGCCTCTTCATATGCTTTTAAATTTTGATCGATATCAAGCTCGTGATTTTGCATGTCGTCGACTATTTTATCGAGTTCGTCGAGTTTCTTTTTTATATTAAAGGTTTCGTCTTTCATTGTCGGTTGCTCCCTATGATTTTTTATTAATTGTGCTTTCAATTTTACCATCTTTCACCAAGGTTGTCATTATTTCCCCTTCGGCGATATCTTTTGTTGATGTAATTGTTTTTCCTAGCGCATTAACGCTTATCGAGTAACCTCTTTCCAAAACAAGTTTTGGATTAAGTGATTCAATGACCTGCTTTTTTGCTAAAATTGTTGAAGCTAATAATCGTACTTGGTTTTGAACGATGGTTCTTAACAGCGCTTTGTATGAATTAATGCGTAGATTTAAATCATTCATTTGCTGAAACAATATTTTTTTGAGGCTATTTGAAGCCTCAAATAGTTTTTGTTCAATCTCTCTTTTATCAACGGTTGCAAGCTCTGCGGCTCCTGTTGGTGTACTCGCACGTTTATCAGCCACAAGGTCAGTCAATGTGACATCTATTTCGTGCCCAACAGCTGCAATTGTTGGCATTTTGCTGTTAGCAATTGCTCTAACAAGGGTTTCATCATTAAAAGCGCTTAAATCTTCGCTAGCACCACCGCCACGGCCAATAATCAATGTGTCGAGATGAAATTTTTGTGAAAGATTAAAAGCGCGCAATATATCTTTTGCCGCTCCTTCGCCTTGAACTTGGCAAGGAAAAAAATAAATTTGTGCATATGGGTATCGCCTTTGAATATTGGTTGTTATATCTCCGATTGCTGCTCCATTTTTAGCAGTTATAACTCCAATCGAATTTGGAAAAATATTGATTGGTCTTTTCTTTTGCGAGTCAAACAAGCCTTCGGCGTATAATTTTTTCTTGAGCATCTCGAGCTCCATCAATGCTTTGCCACTGCCCACTGGTTCAATGGCGATGACATTAAGCTGGTATGTTCCTCGAGGAACATAGACATCGACGCTAGCGAGGGCAACAACTTCTTGGCCGTTATCAAAAGGAAAATCGATCTTTTTGGCGTATGTGTTAAACATAACAGCGTTAATTAAAGCATTCTCATCTTTAAGTGAAAAATAAAGATGTCCTACTCTCGCTTGAGCTTTCAAATTGCTCACTTCGCCTTTAACTAAAACATATTGAAGACGCGGATCGTTGGTTATCAAACTTTTAACGAACTGATTAATTTGCGTAACAGAATATATCGGAGCCCCAAAATCTTTCATTGTTTGAGAACCTCATCTAAAACAGCGTGAATAAATTTGGCTTGTTTTTCATCGATATATTTTTTAGCTAATTCAACTGCGACATCAATAACGATTCTTTTATCGACTTTCTCACCGTAATAATAATAATGAGCGTATGACATCAAAAAAATAGATCTAGTCAACAACGGCAAGCGGTCCCATTTCCAATCAATCAATTGTTTTTCGATAATTGTGCGAATTTGAGCATATTTTTCTAAACTTAAATGCACTAGCTTGCGCACATAAAAAGGGGAAGAATCGTATTCGCATTCGCAGAGTCCTTCAATAATCGGGCGAGGATCAGCAAAAGTCTTCTTATCGCCTTCTTGACAGTCGTTTAAGACATCATAGATAGCGGTTAAAACGATAAATTGTTGTTTATTCCTAGAAATTTCATTTTTTGTTTCCATTTTTCTCATCCTCTTTCTCTTGCTCTGCTTCTATTTTTTGATTTAACTGTTTCTGCTTTTGTTGTATTTGAATCGCTTTCGCGTGCTGAATTTCAATGCTTATCACTTTGTGATATTGATATATTGCCATAAATATGAAGACGGTGACAATAACATGAACACCAATCATGAGAAACAACGATTCATCGCTGATTAAATCGTTTCTAAAAAAATAACAGCAAAGCAAAAAGACCCAATCGATTAAATAAAGAATTGAACCAGCAAATAAATAATTTTTTTTACCGCGGAGTGCTACTGCTCCAAGCCAGCAATATATAGCGGATGTGCCAAAAAAGAGAAGAAGATATATCACGACAGTCCACGGCAAATTATTAATGAGAAAAGAAGCAACAGGCGGAATAGAAAAGATAAACATATCCAACCCCAAGCATAAAAATTGGCCCATTAAATTATTGGACACGCCATTGATTTGAACTAAATAAAAGATAGCACCGACAACATTAAAGATACCGACGAAAATAATGGCGGTTGTTGATCGTTTATAAGCACTCACAGCGTTATTATGAGCGTCCACATAAGACAATTTCTTCTTTTTGAACACTTATAATAAAACCTCGCTTATTGGATGAGGGTTTCAACTTTTACTTGAACATCAAAAGGAATTTGATCAGTCATCGCTAAAAAAGAATCAGCGATTTCTTCTTCGATTTTGCGAGAAATAGCTTGGATGCTTTCGCCTTTAGGAATATCGACAGCCACCCAAACATGGACAATCCCATGACGAATCGTTGTCTGGACGGGTCTATTTAATCTAAATCTCTGATTGCGCTTCATTTGTTTGCTTGACTTACTGACTTTAAGGCGATCTAAAGTATTTGACACAACTGAGTCAAAAACATTTCGAGAAATAGCTAATTTGCCTTTGTTAGAGTAGTTGTTAATATAAACGTGATCAGCCATAAGTTTTACCTCGTAAACAATATACAATATTTCATTGCTTTTGTCCAAAAAATCAAGCGCATGGAAAGGAGTTATCCTTTCAATCGCTGACAAAGAGCAACTACATCATCGACAGTGAAATGGAATTTGGCGATAACTTGTTTAGCAGGACCACTAGCGCCGAATTGATCCACTCCCATATTGTGTTTAGCCCATTTTGCCCATCCAAAAGTTGAAAGCATTTCAATCGAAATTCTCTTCTCGTATGGAACGCCAATTGTTTTGTCAATATATTCTTCACCTTGCTCAGCAAAAAGTTCCAAACAAGGAAGAGAGACAACGCGAACATCAATTCCTAATTCGAGAAGTTTCTTTTGTGCCTCAATAGCCAAACTGACTTCTGATCCAGTGGCAAGTAAAGCGAAATCAACTTTTTTCTTCTCTGGCGAAACAACATATCCACCTCGAGCAACTTTAGCGGCGTCAGAACCTGGAAGAAGAGGTAGATTTTGTCTAGACAAAATCAAAGCTGTTGGTGCATCAGTGCTCTTTAAAGCAGCATGCCATGCTCCATAAGTTTCTCTTTCATCGGCTGGACGAATAACATGAATATGAGGAATGCTTCTTAACATCGCTAACTGTTCGATTGGTTGATGGGTCGGTCCATCTTCGCCAACAGCGATTGAATCGTGCGAGAAAAGATAAATGGCCGGTAAATGAGAAATAGCCGCCATTCTCACGGCTGGTTTCAAATAGTCAGCAAACACAAGAAAGCATCCGACATAAGTGCGAATGCCATCGTGAAGGAGCATACCATTTTGAGCCGATGCCATAGCAAATTCGCGAATACCCCAGTTAATATTGTGTCCGCTGCGGTCATTTGGAGTGAAATCTCCACTGCAGTTAAGCTTTGTCATAACAGAGCCCGCTACATCCGCTGAACCACCATATAAGTTTGGAATGGAGAGCATATAGTCATTGAGAGCTTTGCCTGATGCAGCGCGTGTCGACGTGGAAGAACCTTCAACGAAATTTGGAAAAACATCGGGTAAGTACAACGATAAATCTAAATGCATGAGGCTATCGAAGCGAATCGCCTCACTCTCGTGCTCCTTAGCGTACTTCTCTTTTTCTTTCATATATTCGTCATAAGCTTTTTCACCGCGTTTGGCGAATGTATCTTTAAAGTGTTGATAAACTTCTTCAGGGACATAAAAATCGGGATGATCGAAATGATAAACTTCAACTTTGGTTTTTTTACCATCTTCTTCACCTAATGGCGAACCATGGACTTTGCTCGTTCCTTGCTTTGAAGAACCATATCCAATAATGGTATGAACCATTATCATCGTTGGCTTATCTTTTGATTTTTTAGCTTTTTTAATCGCTTCATCGATAGCGTCAATATCATTACCGTCCGCTACTTCTAACACATTCCACTCGCTGGCGAGAAAGCGCATTTTGACATTCTCTGAGAAAGAGAGATCAAGCGAACCGTCTAGTGTAACTTGATTGGCATCGTAGAAGAGGATTAATTTGTTTAATTTTTGATGTCCGGCAAGAGAAATTGACTCTTGTGAGAGGCCTTCTTGCAAGCAACCATCGCCACATAAAACATAAGTGTAATGGTCGATGAGTTTATTTCCTTTGGCGTAAGCGGCTGCTAAAGCTTTTTCTGCCATCGCCATACCAACGGCTTGTGCAATTCCTTGACCGAGAGGACCACTTGTCGCATCAACACCTTGAGTGTGATGAAATTCTGGATGCCCAGGTGTCAAAGAATCGACTTGACGGAATTGCTTTAAATCATCGATGCTGAGTTTATATCCGCTTAAATGGAGCATTGAATAGAGTAGAGCCGAAGCATGACCGGCGCTAAGCACAAAACGATCGCGATTAATCCAATCTGGTTCGTTTGGATTGCTGACGAGGTGTTTAGTAAAAAGGGTATAAAGAATTGGTGCACTGCCAAGCGCCATACCTGGATGCCCTGAATTCGCCTTGTTGATTGTGTCAATGCAAAGCGAACGAATTGTTGCAATACTGAGTTGATCGATAGTTTTCATAAATTTCCTTTCATCTTAACTAGTAATTTTTTAGTATATTTTTATAAAATGTATTTTATAAATATTATTCATCTATTTTAATTCCTAGCTCATCTAATTGAGCTTGGTCGACCGATTGAGGCGCTCCAGACATCGGACATACACCTGCCAAATTTTTAGGAAAAGCAATCACATCTTTTATATTGTCCGTGTGGCATAAAATCATTATTAAACGGTCAAAGCCAAAGGCCATTCCAGCATGTGGAGGAGTTCCGTATTGGAAAGCGTCAATAAAGAAACCAAATTTTCTTTTGACGTCTTCGTCGCTTAATCCAAGAGTTTCAAAAATCTTCTTTTGTACATTTTGATCATAAATACGAAGAGAACCACCACCAGCCTCATAGCCATTGATGACGATATCGTAAGCGTACGACAAGACACGAGTTGGATCGGAATCGAGATATTTGAGGTCTTCGTCGCGCGGTCGAGTAAAAGGATGGTGAGTACTAGTAATTCCACCAGTTTCGACATCGCGTTCAAAGAGAGGGAAATCGACAACCCAAAGCAAATCGTAACTATTAGGATCGATTAAATTCAATTTTTTCGCATAATTAACTCGAATAGCGCCAAGCAATGGAGCGACTCGATTTAAAGGTCCGGCAGCGATTAAAACGAGATCATCGTCAACTGCTTCCATTTTTTGTAAAATTGCCTTCTTTTCTTCATCAGATAAAAATTTTGTAAACGAACCGGTAGGTTCACCATTTTCAATTTTGAGCACAACAATTCCAGACAAACCAAATTTTTTGGCTTCAAGTGTCAACTCATCGATGACTTTTCGAGAAGTAAGAGGTGCTTGTCCGCTTACTTTAATCGCTTTAATCGTTTCAACGCCGTGAAAGCCGTTAAAGGCACAGTTTGAGAGTTCAAGCGCCAAATCTTGTAGTTCCATTCCAAATCTTGTATCAGGCTTATCGCTTCCATAACGATTAATAGCTTCGCTATATGGAATGCGTCTCAATGGAGTTTGAACTTCATAACCGACTGTTTCTTTAAAGATGACCTTGATTAATCCTTCGATGAGAGTAAGAAATTGATCTTGATTAAGAAAACTAACTTCGATATCTATTTGAGTAAATTCAGGTTGGCGATCTGCTCTTAAATCTTCATCTCGGTAGCAACGAGCGATTTGATAATATCTTTCTAATCCGCCAATCATTAAAAGTTGTTTAAAAATTTGCGGGCTCTGAGGCAGAGCATAAAATTTTCCATGATGAAGCCGCGATGGAACTAGATAGTCGCGCGATCCTTCGGGAGTTGACAAAATAAGACTTGGTGTTTCAACTTCGATAAAACGATGTTCGCTTAAATAGCGATGAACAATCATTTTAACTTGGTGGCGGACATCGAGAAAATGTTGCATACATGGTCGTCTTAAATCCAAGTAGCGATATTTTAAGCGTGTATCTTCAAGCGCATCGGTTTCATCAGCAATAATCAACGGTGTTGTTTTCGCTTGATTGATGATTTCAATTTTACTCGCTTTGATTTCAACTTCCCCAGTTTTCAATTTTGGGTTGGCCACTGACCTTTTCTCAACGGTTCCTTCGACGCGAAGAACATATTCGTTTCGAATATCGAGATTAAAATCATCGTCTTGGTAGACGATTTGAACAATACCGGTGCGATCTCTTAAATCAAGAAAAACAATCGAACCATGGTTTCTTTTTTTGCTAACCCAGCCGACCACAGAAACTTGTTGGCCGAGATGTTCGAGAGTAATTTCACCATTAAAATGTGTTCTTTTCATATCTATTTCCTTCTTTGTTCACTATTCCTTTAATGTTTTTAAGATGTCGGACAGTTTGACTTCTTTTTGTTCGGATGTTGATAGATTTTTTAATTGGACAGTTTGATTTTTAATCTCATCTTCACCGACGATTAAAGCAAATTTAGCATTTCTTTTTTGGGCTTTTTTAAACATATTGCCTAACTTTGTCTTTTCAAGATATATATCGGCGCTGATATTATTTTCTCGCAGATATTGGGCTATTTTTAAAGCTTGAGAATGAACGCCTTCGCCAACTGGCATGACATATATATCAATTTTGCTTTCCACTACCTTCGACGCTAAGTCGCTCTTTGAAGCAAAAAGAGAAAGCAATCTCTCTAAGCCAAACGAAAAACCAACTCCGCTCATTTTAGGACCACCTAATTCTTCAATAAGAGTTGAATAATGGCCTCCAGCCCCAATAGCGCCTTCGTTGGCGTTTTTAATATGGATTTCATAGACAATTTCACTATAGTAATCAAGCCCTCTCACAAGCGTATGATCGATTTCAAACGGAATTTCAAGTTGCTTGAGAGCTTCAATAATATCGTTAAAACGCTGAGCTGATTGAGGCGATAAAAATGTCGAGATTGATGGTGCTTTTTCAATATAAACACGGTCTGCATCAACTTTGCAATCAAGAATACGGAGAGGATTGAGTTCATAGCGGCTCTGACAATCTTCGCACATATCAGGTAGGTATTGAGCGAAATAATCTTTGAGAGCCTGTCGATAACGGTTTCTCGTTTCGAGATCGCCGAGTGAATTTATCTTAACGACAATATTTTTGTCTAAGCCGAGTTCTTTCAAGAAAGAGAATGCCAAAGAGATTGTTTCAACATCGACGAGAAAGTTATCACTTCCTAAAAATTCGACACCGAGTTGATTAAACTGTCGATATCGACCTTGTTGAGGTCTTTCATAGCGAAAGACAGAACCATGGTAGAACAAACGACACGGCAGATCATTGGCATAAAATTTATTTTGGATGAAACTTCTAACAATTCCAGCGGTGAATTCTGGTCTCAATGTAATTAGCCTTCCACCTTTGTCTTCGAAAGTATACATCTCTTTGCGCACAACATCGCTGCCTTCACCTACTCCTCTTTGAAACAGTTCGGTGTGTTCGATAGTCGGTATGATAATGTGGCTTGCGCCATAACGCTGGCAAAGATGTGAAAAAACATCGATGAGAAAATCGTATATTTTCGTTTCTTCACCAAATATATCATGAGTCCCTTTGACATTTTTAATTTCCATAGTTTCTCCTTTAATGAATGACGCGAGTCACTGAATAAACACCAGCGACATTAAGTAGCACATTAAATATATCATTTAATCTTTTGGAATCGCTAATCAAAATTGTGGCATTAAATACTGCAGTATTCAAGTTATTTAATCGCGCATGGATAGAACTGAGACTAATTTTTTGGTTGCTCAAGGCTGACATGATGTCTAAAAGCAATTTCGGTCGGTCGCCAGCTTCGATTTGAATATCGACAGGATAAGTCGCTGATTCAATATCATCGCGCCAAAACACTTCGATTAATCTCTCTTTCTCGTGAGCAATATTTGGACAGTTTTTACGGTGGACGCTAATGCCTTTGCCTTTTGTGATGTATCCGACGATGTCATCGCCAGGAATCGGTGTGCAACAATTAGCCAAACTAATGGCAATATTCCCCGCTCCTTTACAATAAACAGGACAACACTGACCAATATTTTTAATTTTTGCTCCTGTCGGCATGACAATCGGTTTTTTAATTCCTAAAAAATCAATGACAGCGCCAGGAATTGGCTTTCGGCCAGAGACGGCGATGAATAAGTCGTCGACTGTTTGGCATTCGAAATGGTCGAGGACTTTTTTTGTATCGATTAGTTCCATCATTTCTTCTTCGCTGATATTGCGGTCGTGAAATGCGTCAATCATCGATGTTTTGCCTTTGGCAATTTTTTCTTCTCGAACTAATTCAGCACTCTTTTTTGCGATGTATTTTTTAATCGAAGTGCGAGCGATGCTCGTTTTCACAAAATTTAGCCAACCTTCGCTCGGCGAAGAGGTTTTCGATGTTTTAATTTCGACCATATCGCCGGTCGATAAAACAGTATTGAGTGGCACCATAACACCATTGACTAGCGATCCAGTCGTCGTATCGCCTATTTTAGTGTGAATACGATAAGCAAAATCGACTGGCGTTGAACCAGCTGGCAATTCAATAACTTTTCCTTTTGGCGTAAAGACATAAATATTAGCTTCGAAAATGTCTTTGGTAAGGTTTTCAACATATTCCTTTGCGGTCTCATTTTCAGCGTCGCTCGACATTGAGACAAAGTCTCTAAACCAATGGAGTTTATCTTCAATTTCTTGCTGCTCTTGTTTTGAATTGTATCCACTACCTTCTTTATATGCCCAATGGGCTGCAACTCCTGTTTCAGCGATTTCATCCATTTCTTTGGTTCTGATTTGCACTTCATAACGATTGCCATCTCCAGAGATAATTGAAGTATGAAGCGATTGATACATATTTGGTTTTGGCATCGCTATGTAATCTTTAAAACGGCCGGGAACAGGAACATAGGTTTGATGAATAAGTCCGAGTATCTCATAACACTGTAGTTCCGTTTCAGTGATGATGCGCAAAGCGAGAATATCATAGATTTCTTCGAAGGGATGACCTTTCACATACATTTTTTCGTATATAGAAAATATCGACTTAACGCGTGAAGAAATATCGAAAGGAATGTGATGTTCAAACAAAATATCGGCAATTCTTTTCTTTAAATTCTCAAGCGATTTGCCCATTGTTTTAGCTTTTTTAGAAAGCAAAGTTTTAATTTCATTAAATTTTTCTGGTTCGAGATATGAAAGACAAATATCTTGCATTTCGCTCTTGATAACATCAAGACCTAATCGATGGGCGATTGGCACAAACACATCCATCGTTTCTCGACATATTGTCTGCTGCCGTTCAGGCGATAAAGACTGTAATGTACGCAAGTTATGAAGTCGGTCCGCTAATTTGATGATGATGACGCGGATATCCTTTGCCATACCGATGAAAATTTTGCGATGATCTTCTGCTTCAAATTCTTCGCTTTTCATTTTAGATAGTTTTAGCCTTTGAATTTTAGTTAGCGAATCAACGATTTTTGCAACTTCGCTTCCCCACTTCTTTTCAATTTGCTGGACAGTAACATCGGTGTCTTCGACAACATCATGAAGAAGACCAGCAATAATGGTTGCAGGCCCGCATTGTAATTTCGCGAGAATATATGCAACTTCGACGAGATGGTGATAATATGGTTCTCCACTCTTTCTAAATTGATTTTTATGCTTGTCTAAAATGAATTCGTATGCCTCGCGAATTCTTTTTTGGTCTTGAGCAGAAGAAATATAGTTTTTGTAGATGTCCTCTACTTCTTCAAAAGTATGAAGCGGATAGCCGCCATTAACAACGCTACTTTTTGTACTCATACACTTAATATCATAAATGGAAAGGTTTATTTTATAAACAAAAAATAAACACTTTTCGTACTTTGATTGTGTTTATTTTGTTTAAAACTTAGCTATTCGTTCACACTAGAACTATAAAAAGTAATGGTTTGGATATTGACTCTTCCAGAATAAGAGAATAATTCGAGATTATTAGTACTTTCGTCGAGCAAGAAATTGCATGTCGTCGGTTTAACATCCTCGTAAGTTTCAAAAGAAGATGCCAAATGTATGAAATGGGTTCCATCAACGCTGATTGATGAATTGGTATCAATATTTAAAGTCAATTCATGTGAAGAAGAATCATACAATTCAACATATCGAGGAGTAGCCACAATCGATACAGCTACGAAACTCGAATTGAAATACGCTGATAAAAACCCTTGATTTGATCCGACATTTATACCTAATTTCATTCCTTGATAGCCTTGCGCAACATATTTAATGGTCGTTGTATCGATTCCATTGACCATCGCATATCCACTATCCTGTTCGAGAAGGTTTAAAAATTCTTCAAAGGTCGAAATGTATCCGCCTTCATTTTGGCTGCTCTTAAAAGTAAGAGAAAATGAAGGAACAAGACTTGATAAATCAGCATTTTCGACGAATTCAATATTTTGTGATACATCAGAGGAGCTTTCCCCTCCAACCAATCCTTCTGATAATGAATCGGTGCTGAATTGAACGCAACTGGTAAGTATCGGTAAAATCAGCGGTGCAAAAATTAAAAACTTGTTTTTCATAATTTCCCTTACAAATATAATAATGGCTAAACAATAGACTCGACAATCTCTTTCGCAACAAATTCTAGATTTTGTTGTTGTCTAAAGTAGGATAGGCGCATCGTACCGTAAACATCGACATAGTCAAACTGTGAGACATATTCGCGTGAAAGGTTAAAACCAACTAAACGCGTATTCATCCCGAGATTAGATAAGAGATGTAAACCATTTTTCGAATAAGTCAAACTATTCGTTTTTATTCTTCTAATCCTGAAAACTGGTGCAGGCCATTCTTCACCAAAAGGTGCAAATTTTTGCACTAAATAGTAGTTTTCTAGTGATAATTCAGTAATACCTAATTCTATAAATTCTTCGCCAGCATCTTCGTATACAACACCTTCAGCATACTCTTCAAAAGCTTTTTTAAACGCCTCGTAATTTTCCTCTTTAACACTCAACCCACCAGCTAAGGCGTGACCTCCGCTAGTGACAATAAGGTGTGATAAAGCATTAAAAGAGGCGACAACATTAAAACCTTTAGGAGCGCGACATGAGCCTTTGTAGATATCAGGTGCGCTGCTATCTTTTGTAAAAATAATAATTGGTTTTCGATATTCTCGCACTAAGCGATTAGCGACAAGTCCGAGCAACCCTTCTTCAATATCTAAGTTTAAAACAATAGCGGGTTTAGCCTCATCGATATAAGATGATAAATCGCTGACTGCGTCTTGCGATTTTTCTTTGCGCAGTTCATTAATGTTTTTGATCCATTCTGCCAAGGCATATATGGTTTGTTGATTATGTGATGTGAAATAAGTCACGAGCCGATTAATTGTTTGATCTTTGACAATTCGACCGACGGCGTTGATGCGAGGAGCAATTTTCATTCCGATTGTATTTTCGTTAAAATCATCTTCATCTTTTAATACATCGATTTGATCATATATGCCATCTTTATATAATGCGAAAACCGTCCTTAATAAATTCCGATTATATCCTTTTAAAGGCATCATATCTGACACAACACTTATCGCTCCTAAGATTGCTAAATATGTTTCATATTTACCTAATAGATATTTAGAAAAAACAAAAGCGATAAAGCCAGCCGAGGTTGGAATATCACCAAAGTGTGACACGCTTGGATGGATAATATAATTAGCTTCGACCATTTTGTCGCTCGGAGTATGGTGGTCTAACACAATCACATCTATTCCTTGTTCTTTTAGCCATTTAATGGGTTCAAAAGCGCTAATTCCATTATCGACAGTAATAACTAGGTTATACTGTTTATTAGCGATCTCTTGCGCCTTTTCCATATTAATTCCATAACCATCGAGATAACGGCTAGGAATATAATATCCGACATCATAATTTAAATAATGAAAAGCATTAACAAGAATTGAGGTCGACATAATACCGTCGGCATCATAATCACCATAAATCATAATCTTTCCGCCTTTAGCCATCGTTTGTTTAACTAGTGCGGCAGCATCTTCAATATTATCGAAATGATGCCCATCTAAAAAATGATCGAGATCATAGTCGCGACAAAGAAGAGTAAAATCTTCTTGAGTAATTCCGTAATAATTTAAAAGTCTTTCAAACAAAGTGCCTTTCATAACATTCAATCTTTTTTTTTACAAAAAAGGCTACCGAAGTAGCCTAATTATTAATCGTTAATGCCGATAAAGATAGCTTCTTCAGGTTCGGCTGATTTAGCTTTGACTTGTTTCTTTTTCTTTCTCTCTTTCTTTGGCTTAATGTTGATATGAACATGTGAGAACCAGCGATAGAACAATTGGCTGAGAGGCCCATATAAAACTGTAACGAGAAGTGCTCCGACGAGCAAACCAACCAATATCATCAAGTAAGTATAAGAGGTAACAAGTGGGCCAAAGCCAAAAAAGCAAAGAGCCATTAATAAAGAAACACAAAGAACAGCAATGATAGGGCCGAACGCCAACGAAGTGGCTTTCACCATAATTTGTTCACGAGCTTCGATAGAATTATCATTCTTGCGATCTTCCACCACCAATTCTCTCTCTCGATTCATAAACAAGATGGAGAACAAAAGCGTAGCGATGATAATAAATGGAAGAGCGATGGTGACATAAGTTGATGTCACTAAGCGAGTAAGTGAGAAGAAGCCTAAACTAATTCCGCCAACCAATGTTGCAATGATAATGGAAGAAAGCCCGCGAGAGAGACGATATCTTAACATGAAATATAAGCAGAGGACAGCAGTTCCGACGAATGTCGATAAAACAATTGGTTCCCAAGCTGGTTGGGCAATATTAACAATCGTGACATCTTTCATGCTGACGCTTGCTTTCGTGTCGATAGCAGATTCATTGAGTGCATATTCTAAAGCATCATTAACAAGCATTACATCACTATCAGTACCATTTTCGCTATAAAAAGCATTTGTCGTTGATGTTGGGAACGAAGAATCAAGTGTTACTATATAGTAATAGTAATTAACTTCAACACCATTTTCGGTATCTGTACGCTCATAATCATCAATGCTGACTACGAAATTAGAAATGGCGTCATATTGCTCGGTCGCCAAATCATCATCAATTGTAGAGGTAGTTTCTGGTGCTAAACAGACATGTTCGAGCAAATTATTGATATATGTTTCGTTTAATGCTGAATTATCAGTTGTAGTTTCAAAGAAAATTTGCGAATTGGCAACACTAGATGGTGCGTTGTAGATATTACCATTGTTTAAAACACCAAATGTAATCATGCCCGCCAAAGAAGCAACGAATAAGATGGAAGCAACAATACCAACTGGTTTGTTTTTCTTTGTTAAGTTTTTGTCTTGATAAGGACCATAATATGTCTGTTTTTCTTCTTTGGTTAAATCAGGAACGAGTTTCGGATCAATGCCAAAGACTGCATATTTTCCTGTTAAAGCAGTTGTATTTGTCGCAAGCCACATCATTATCTTTAAGCCTACTGTGTTCAAGATCAAAGAAATAAGACCACCTAAAACTGTCACGGCAGCAAATCCGCTCATTAGTGTTCCACCGAGCAAATACGCAAAGGCGCCGATGACAATGAGAATGACATTGGCATCAACAATTGGTAGGAGCGATTTTTTGCTCGCTTCAGTGTTAGCTTTTTTCAAACTGCGTCCGCGGTAAGCTTCTTCCTTTAATTTTGTGAAGTAGATGATAGAAGAAACTATTGAGGCTAGCGCTACAGCGCTTAATCCAATGATGGTCGCTAAATTGAATTGAACTCCGAATAAGACCAAGAAACCAATTCCGCCAAAAACGGAAGCGAGAGTCATGACCAAAGTCGACACGGCACCAAGTCGATAGAAGACGATGAGGACAAGGCATAAAACAATGATAGACACGACAGTAGCTAAAAGAGTATTAGACCAAGCGAGAGTAGCTTTTGTGCCATAATTGATGAGATTTTCCGTCCAAGCCGAAACCGTTTGATCATACATATAAGTTATGTCATAGTCCAAGGCTTCACTGTTGAGCAAATTAATGTAATAACGGGCAGTAGCGTAAGCTGTCTCCACTTCTTTAACTGAAGCAACTCCATCGCCGTTTGTATCGACATTAATGGCACTTCCTAATTTGTTTTCTTCGTCATCTGGAAACCAAATACCATCAGTAACATTGAATTTCATGATGATTTTTTCAGCTACTTTGGCGTCATAATCATCGCTCGATTCTTGAGTTTTGGAATATGTGTCGCCTTCTTCATAATCACACCAGAGGTAAATATAAGTTGTTGTTGTTTCATTTCCTTCACTATCGGTCGAAGTTTCACCTTCCCCATCATCTTTCAACTTATTGGCTTCTTCGATGACGGCGTTGAGTTCTTCGTTGGAAGTATCAACAGGAATGACAACACAAGGATAGGAATTAATGGTATCAAGATAAGCTTTGCTATCGGTTAAAAATTCATCACCTAAAGCAACAACATCTGTAGATGTTGAAATTGCAAATTCACCATTAAAACTTAAATAATAAATAATATTTTGATATTGGGAGGTATCTTGTTCAGAGAAGATTACTTTAACAGTATCGTTTCCAGCGGTTTGAATTTCATAGCGAGAAATACCAGAGTTATTCAATCTATCTTCCATAACATCGGCGATTTCTTCCACCGCGGTGTCAGGAAGCGGATCATCGTTATTTTCTTTATCGCTGATGCGGAAAACAATCTCACGACCATCTTGATATTCAATATTTGAATCGGTTTGGATAAAAATATTAGTGAATGTTGTCCCCATGCACACCAATGCGGTAAAGGCAATGATAATATATGCCCACAATCTTCTCATATCTGTTCCTCCTCTGTGCTGATAGACAAGCGCCTACGCGTCTATCAATTAAAATACTACAAATATATATATATTTCAACAACAAAAAAGCGCGATTTTTTCGACATTTACACCTCAATAATACGAAACAAAACTAAAACAAATTGCCCTGATGAGTAATTTTTAAATGTTTATATGCTTTTTCTGTGGCAACACGACCTCGCGGAGTGCGATCAACCAATCCGATTTGAAGTAAATATGGCTCATAAACATCCTCTAAATTCATCGTTTCTTCGCCGATGGCATTGGCTAATACTTCTAACCCGACAGGTCCACCTTTAAATCTTTCAATCAGCGTTTTTAAATAGCGGATATCAACATCATCTAATCCGATTTCATCCACTTTCAAAGCCTTTAAGGCTTTTTGCGTCTCAAAGAGACTAATATCATCCTTGCCTTCAAAATTTGCAAAATCTCTAACACGTTTAAAAAGGCGGTTAGCAATACGCGGGGTTCCACGGCTGCGCTTTGCAATTTCGAGCGCGGCATCGTCATCGATATGGCAGTTAAAAACTCTAGCCGTACGATGAACGATTTTATTGATTTCTTCGACAGTATAGAAATTGATTTTTTCGGTATAGCCGAAACGGGTACGAAGCGGTAAGGACAAATCTCCAGCACGCGTCGTCGCCCCAATTAATGTAAACGGCGGTAAAGAGAGATTAAGCGTTCTCTGCGCGTTGTCTTTATTAATCAAAATGGTCAAATTAAAATCTTCCATCGCTCCGTATAGAACTTCTTCCACAATACGTGGAAGACGGTGAATCTCATCGATGAAAAGAACATCGCCCGGTTCTAAAGATGTCAAGATAGCGGCTAAATCGCCAGTTTTTTCAATGCTCGGCCCATTAGCTAAATGAATTTTAGCCCCCATTTCATTGGCGATAACATATGCAAGAGTAGTTTTTCCTAGACCTGGCGGGCCATAAAATAGTAAATGGTCTAATGGCTCTTCACGCTTTAAAGCTGCGCCGATGAAGACGCGAAGATTATCTTTTAAATCGGATTGACCGACATATTCATCTAATGTTTTTGGGCGCAAAGAAATCTCTTCTAAAGTCTCTTTGTCGTCTCGCTTTGCATCCATTAATCTCGCCATACACTACTTCCTCATTTTGCTTAAAGCAACTCTTAAGAGTTGTTCAGCGTCTAAATCCGGTTCATTAATCGAAGAAAGAACGCGGTCGATTGCCGCCCCTTTGTATCCCAATTCTTTTAAAGCATCATAAACTTCATCGTAAACGCCTGGATTGCCTTTGGTACCAGTCAATTGACCTTTCAAATCGAGAATAATTTGAGCAGCTGCTTTCGCTCCGATACCTGGTAGTTTTTTCAAATAAGCGACATTGTTAGAAGCAATGGCTTGTAAAACTAAATCTGGCGTTGTTGTCGAAAGAGCGTTAATGGCAGTTTTTGGTCCTAGCCCCTTAACTTTAATCAAGGATAAGAAAACGCTCTTTTCTTCCAAAGAGGAGAAACCGACTAAATATTCTTCATCTTCTCTGACCACGCTGTAGGTATATAAAACAATTTCATCGCCGACTTTAAATGAATCAATATGTGACACTAAAACTTGATAAGCGACATCGTGAACATCGATTACAACGCTATCTTTATCTTTGAATACTACATGTCCTTTTAAATAAAAAATCATCGATCTATTCTCCCTTATTTAATTTATTAAAATAAACAAAATGATGATGGCGAGGATGACAACGGCCGCCACTAGCGATGAAACAAGAGCAACATCAAATTTGGTCTTTTTCATTACTCTACATAATCAAAAGCGAAGTCGGCGATTTCGACCGTATCTCCGTTTTTGGCCCCCATTTTCTCCAATTCATCATCGATACCCAGATGGCGAAAATGCGTCAAGAGTTTCAGCATTCCTTCGTCAGTTGAGATATTTGTCATCTTATAATATTTAATAATTTGATCGCCTACAATGACAAAGCGATGCGCTTCTGGATGTAAAATTTCAAATTCTTTTTCCCCTCCATCAAGAGAGTAAACCTTAACATCTTCAAATGGTTCTTCTTCAACCAAGGGTTTATGAGGAATTTGAGAAAGCAAAGACATACATTCATCGAGAAGAGCTCCAATTCCTTCATCGCTAAGCGAAGAAATAGGAAAAATCTTTTGATCAGGCAAAGCTTTTTGTAGTTTTCTCAATTTTGCTTGCGCACCTTCTTCATCCATTTTCGAAGCAACGACAATCATTCGCCTTTCAACAAGGCCGAGACCATATTCTTTTAGTTCATCAATAATTGTTTGATAGTCTTCAAATGGATCTCGACCATTATCTGACATATCAATCATATGGATAATGATACGACATCTTTCGATGTGTCGTAAAAATTGTAATCCTAATCCTTTTCCCTGATGAGCTCCGGCAATAAGACCTGGCAAATCAGCGATGACAAAACTTTTTTCGTGTCGATAGACAACACCCAAATTTGGAATAATAGTCGTAAAAGGATAATCAGCAATTTCAGGTCGGGCGCTTGTAACAACGCTCAAAAAAGTGCTTTTACCAACGCTTGGAAGTCCGACCACTCCGACATCTGCCAATAATTTTAATTCGAGAATTAAACGTTTATTTTCGCCCGGTTCGCCGTTTTCAGCGATGCGTGGAGCGCGATTTGTTGGAGATTTAAAGCAAGTATTGCCACGCCCTCCGCGCCCACCTTTAGCGACGCGAATCATTTTGCCATCTTTGTCTAAATCACCCAAAAAGCGATGACCGTCTTCAAGATAGACAACTGTTCCGACTGGAACATCAACTACAACATCTGCTGCACATTTGCCAAACTGATTTTTAATCCCTCCCTTTTCTCCATCAGGTCCAATAATTGTTTTGGAATGGCGAAAATTAAACAAGGTATTAATCGCTTTGTTAGCGCGCAAATAAATTGATGCACCGCGGCCACCATTACCACCAGAAGGTCCACCTTTAGGAACATATTTTTCACGGCGAAAAGCGATGGCGCCATCGCCACCTTTTCCACTTCTGACTTCAATGACAACACGATCAATAAACATCGTTATTCCTTTCTGATGACTTCATCAACAATTACATCTGGGCGATTTCTCGCTTCGAGAACATCTTTAGCCAAGTATTGTGACATAATGGTTAGTTGAACCATAATCACACTAGCGATGAGCAAAGTTATATTGATGCCGAGCCATACGACCATGTAAATCCAACTAAAAGTTAAAATGTTGGTCGCAAGTAAAATGGCGATGACTATTTCGCTAATAATCGACAACATAGTAACAATACCGGTGAGCATCGTCCATCCAATGCACCAATCAAGAGGTCTAGTCGTTAATGAAACAGTCGAAGCGATGGCGAGCGATGTCATAGCTTTTGTATTATATTTTGATTGACCTTTGTCACGCTTAGGCCTTGAAAAATATACTTCGCCAACCTTAAAACCAACATATGGCACTTCAACGCGGAAGACTCTATTTTTTTCACTGAGCGCTAAGACTTGGTCTAAAGCCTTGCGGTTAATTAAACGAAAATTAGCAACATTTTCAGGAATTTTCACTTTTGGAGATAGTTTATTGATAAAGCGATAAAACATTCCTGCCGTTTTTCGCTTATAAAATGTATCTTCTTTGCGAGATTTTCTTTTAGCGTTTACAACATCATAACCCTCTTCCCACTTCTTGACGAGTTCAGGAATAAGAGATGGCGGATCTTGCAAATCAGCATCCATCGGAATAACCGCATCGCCTTTAGCTTCGATTAATCCAGCGTGTAAAGCTGATTCGTGCCCGAAGTTGCGCGAGAGATTAACAATGACAAGCCATGGATAAGTATCAAGGCTTTTTTTCAACACTTCGAGCGTTTTGTCTTTACTGCCGTCATTGACTGCGACGATTTCAAATCTATAATCGGTTAGACCTTTCATCACTTTGCTCACTTCTTCAAGAAAGATAGGAGCCATTTCTTCCTCGTTATACATTGGAACGACGATTGATATTAGTTTCATATGAAAACCTCTTTGTTTTATTATACAACACTGAATAAATAGAAAGAAAGACCACGAATTGTGGTCTTACTTATGTTTTGTTTACTTATTTATCAGCGATAACTCGAACCGCAGTTTTGCTGCGACCGAGTCGCTCATACTTAACAATGCCGGAGACGAGAGCGAAGATTGTATCATCTCCACCTTTTTTAGTATTCTCTCCTGGATAAATTTTTGTACCTCTTTGTCGATAGATTATCGAACCGGCATGGCACCATTGACCATCGCTGACTTTAGCACCAAGTCTACGACCAGCTGAGTCACGACCATTTTTTGTCGAACCAACACCTTTTTTCGAAGCAAAGAGTTGTAAATCTAATTTAAATTTCATCATTTTTAACACCTCTTTATTCTTTTTCTTCAATCTCGATATACTGCGGATAACTCTCTTGAATCGTTTTGAGCGATGTGATGATTGTTTCTATCACAGTAAGATCGTGTGAAGTAATCTCATCGGTTTTGATGAGAGCGGCATCGCCGCGATCTAATTTGAGAATGAAAGAACTTTCTTTCTCTAAATTGTTGAATCCTCCAGTAAGGACGGCGCTCACTCCAGCGCACACGAGATCTTGACCATGTGGAGCACTATCGGCGTGCCCTCTTACTTTCAATGATTCAAATTTTTTGTCTTTATAGACGATTTCAACCTTAATCATGATTAAGCATTGATACTTTCAATAACCAAACAAGTATATGGTTGGCGATGACCGATGGTCTTGCGTTCATTAGCTTTGGATTTGTATTTGAAAACGCGAATTTTCTTTGACAAACCATGCTTTTCGACTTTGGCTACGACGGTTGCGCCTTTGACATAAGGCTTACCAACGGTACTTTTCTTATCACCGATGAATAACACCTTGTCAAAGACAACTTCTGACTCGGGAGCAGATTCGAGTTTTTCAACAAAAATCTTTTGTCCGACTTCAACGCGGATTTGTTTTCCACCAGTTTCGATGATTGCGTACATACTGTCCCTCCTTGAATTAAATTCACTAATGACTCGCTATTAAGGTCGAAAAATCAGTTAGATACCTCTTCTAGGCGGTTGTAGCTCGTGAGGCGACAACGCATGTAATATAACATATGTTATACGACCTAACAAGCATTTTTTTACAAATTATCTTTTTTCTTTTGACTAAAAATCAACTCGCTCGATGAAAAAGAATATGCCTCAGTTTTGGCTAAAATGAGATGATCGAATAATTTGATGCCTAACTTCTGAGCTTGCTTAATAAGCATCGATGTCAGCACGATGTCTAATTGTGATGGTTCTGCCGCTGCATTTGGATGATTGTGCACTAGATAAAATCCAAAAGCTCCGCACTGTATTACTTCTTTTAAAATTTCTTTAATTGAAACATTAATTTCTTCGCTGGTTCCTTTATAAAGGAATGTTTCTTTAATAATGCGTTTTCTTTTGTTAAGAGATATAACTAAAAGCATCTCCTGTTCAAGCGGTTCAAAGTAAGAATGATATTTATCGATAAGGTAAGCGCTATCGATTATTTTTTCAGTGCTCTCATATTCTTTTTTTGTAATTCTCCTCCCTAGTTCAAACGCACTAGCAATTTTTAGAGCCGTTATTTCATTAATCCCTTCGAAAGCAAGCAAATCGTGCCAATTTGATAAAGATAAATTTTTGAGTCCACCACCGTCAAAAATAAGCCCGTGTGCGATATCGATCGCTGATTTGTTTTTTGTTCCGCTGGCAATAATAATAGCCAGCAATTCAGAATCGGATAAAATTTCAATGCCATATCGAATCGCTTTTTCTCTCGGCCGATCGAGAAGCGGTAGATTTTCTATTTTACCCATTAATTCCAAGAAAATTTCCAGCCGCCAGGAATCGTCACAGAACCTTTATTCGACAAAAATAAGCGATATACAATGACGGCAACAATCGCCGCAGCAACAACCGCCATAACAGCCGTTAAAGTAATTGGTTCTCCAACGACTTGCTGTTTTAATTCCATGTCGTTCATTTTAGTTGCACCATAAATCATATTAAAAAACCTCCTAATCAAATATAGGAGGTAATTTGTTTTTTTAGCGATTGAGCAATTTGCCTTTGTTAGTTTCTAGCAGTTTTAAATTAGTGCGGTGCTTTTCTAATTTTTCTTGTTCAATAGCAATTTTTTCTTTTGGCGCTTTGCTCATAAAGTTAGGATTCGAGAGCATTTTTTCGCATCTTTCAATCTCACTTTTTTCTAATGCAATATCTTTTTCTAATTTTTCAAGCGTATCATCCAAACTCTTGTTTGAACAAACTAACATTTCAAACCCATCGTGAACATAGAGTTCGCCTTTCTTTGAATGCGTGTCACCAAAACTGATATTTGTTGAAAAACTAAAGCGTTTGAAATAAGTGCTAAAATCACTGAATAATTGAACAGGAAAGCGGAAAATAATTTCTAAATCGGTATTTGGGGCTAACTTATTCTCGATTTTATAACTACGGATATCCTTGATGAAAAGCAAGAGTAAATCAATGTCTTTATCACAATCAGTGCGCATCAATTTCTTGCGATAAACAGGATAATTTTCAAGCATTATACTTTCAAGATGATTTGGCAAATGCTGATATAGTTCCTCAGCAATAAATGGAGTATAAGGATAAATCATCAAAATGATGGACTTCAAACAGTAATAAAGGACTTGATAAGTAGAGTTTTTGTTCTCACTATCAATTGTCAAAGAAACTTTGCTTAACTCAAGGTAAGAAGAACAAAAATCATCATAGACAAAATTGTACAAAAAACTGCTTGCGACATTATAGTCATATTTATCCATGTTGGTCGTAACACTATGAATTGTTTTTTCAAGACGGGTAAGTATCCATTGATCGGCGACCATCAATTTCAAACTCGACAAATCTTTAATAGGCGTAAAATCTGCAGGTAAAATGCTCAATACATAACGAGCAGAATTCCATATCTTATTCAAATAGTTTGTCGCTGCATTGATTTTCTCTTCAATAAAGCGCATATCCTGACCCGGTGTCGAATTAGTCGTTAAAAAATAGCGGAGCGCATCAGCACCATATTGATCAATGATTTGTATCGGATCAACGCCATTCCCGAGAGATTTGGACATTTTTCTACCTTGACTATCGCGCACCAAACCATGAATAACAACTTTTTTAAATGGTTCTCGACCAGTAAAATGCAGAGATTGGAAAATCATTCGAGACACCCAAAAGAAAATAATATCGTAACCGGTAGCTAAAACACTCGTTGGGAAATAGCGATCAAAATCCGCTGTTTGGTTTGGCCAACCCAATGTTGAAAACGGCCATAGAGCGCTGCTAAACCATGTATCGAGGACATCTTCATCTTGAATATAATTCTCAATATCAGCAGGTGGATCCATGCTAACAATTACACTACCATCATGTTTATTGTAATAGGCAGGAATTCTATGCCCCCACCACAATTGACGCGATATACACCAATCTTCAGCTTTTTCCATCCATTGGATAAAAGATTTTTCAAATCGTTTAGGAATAAATTGAACCTTCGAATTTGTTTTTTGATTAGCGATTGCTTGTTCTGCTAATGAGCGAATGCGAATAAACCACTGTTTGGAAAGCATCGGCTCGATGACCGCGCCACTTCTCTCAGAATGACCGACAGGGTGAATAATCTCTTCCATTCGAATAAAATTGCCAGCAGCTCTAATATCTTCCAATAGTTTTTCGCGGCAGGCAAAACGATCCATTCCACAATATTTACCGCATCTTTCATTCATCGTTGCGTCTTCATTCATAATGATTGGCATATCTAGATGATATTTACTACCGATGATAAAGTCGTTAGGATCGTGTGCTGGTGTGCATTTCATCGCTCCAGTTCCAAAATTGATATCGACATATTCATCGGCAATAATGGGAATGATTTCGCCGTTAGCTGGATTGATAACTTTTTGACCTACAATATTTGTATATCTATCATCTTTTGGATTGACGACAACACATACATCGCCAAACATTGTTTCAGGTCGAGTTGTCGCGACTGTAAGATATTGAGTTGAACCGACAATTGGATATTTAAAATAATACATATATCCTTGATCATCTTGATGAATGACCTCGATATTGCTCAGCGCCGTTTTTTGAACTGGATCCCAGTTGATAATTTTATATCCTTGATAGATAAGACCTTGATTATATAGATCGACAAAAACTTTTCTAACGGCGTAATTACAGCCTTCGTCGAGCGTAAAACGCTCGCGTGAATAATCGAGAGCTAAACCCATCTTTGCCCACTGCTTATGGATGGAATCGGCATATTCATCTTTCCAACTCCACGCCCACTTTAAAAATTCTTCGCGTGTTAATTTTGTCGTATCAACACCTTGGTGTCGAAGCTTTTCCATTACTTTTGCTTCGGTTGCAATCCCAGCGTGATCCATCCCTGGCAAATACAGCGTATCATCACCTTTGAGCTTGCGGTAGCGAATGGCAATATCTTGTATAGTGTTGTCCCAAGCGTGACCAATATGAAGTTTACCGGTGACATTGGGTGGAGGTATAACAATGCAAAAAGGCGGTTTGTTTGATTGATTATCAGCCTTAAAATAACCTTTTTCTTTCCATTTCTCGTATTTACCGCTTTCAACAGCGCGGTGATCATATCTTTTATCGAGCATGAGCTAATTCCTCCTAAAAATAAAAGCGTCCCTGTCTAAGGACGCTTATTGTGCGCGGTACCACCTTAGTTCATCATATCATGGATATGACGCTCTTGTTATTCCTGTTTTATCCTCAGGTGAGGTTTGTTCTCCAAAGCGACCTTCATCGCCTCTTCTTGCTAAGCTTCCACCATCCTTAACTCTCTATTAAGAAGACAAACGATTACTCCTCTTTTTCATCGAACTGTTTTGATTATAAACAATTATCGCTTGTTTGTCATCAAGCATTAATCAAACTGACAATATCTTTTTGTAATTGGTTGATATTTTGCTTATCAAAAGATGAAACAAATTTAATCGCTTGCTGTTCAATTCCAATTTGGCTGAGATGTTTAGCGATTAAGTGTCTCTCTTTTTGATTCGTTTTATCGATTTTTGTTGCGACAATAAGAAATGGGATATTTTGATGAAACAAAAAATCAATCATCATTTTATCCATTTCATTCGTTTCACGGCGGCTATCGATGAGAAGCAATGCCCCTTTCAACTCTTTGTTGTTCAAAAAATATGCGTTCATCAGTTTGGCGAATAGGGCATCGAGATCAACACCGCCACTTGCATAGCCATATCCTGGCGCATCGACGAGATAAAAAGTTTGGTCGACATTAAAATAATTCAACAGTTTTGTTAAACCAGGTTTTGATGAAGTTTTGGCTAGGCTAGCATTATTTGTTAAAGCGTTGATCAGCGACGACTTACCGACATTAGAACGGCCGAGAAAAACAATTTCTTTGCTCAACTGCCTTGGCTTGTCATCGATTTGAGCAACGCTTTTAACAAATGTTGTATTTTTAAAATTGACCATAACTATTGCTGGATAAGAGCAATCTTTAAAGCATCATCGACATTTTTCATAAATTCGATGTGCAAAGATTTTTTGACCTCTTCTGGCAACTCTTCAACATCCTTTTTATTTTCTTTTGGAACAATGATGGTCTTAATTCCACTTCTAAGAGCCGCTAAAGATTTTTCTCTTAAGCCACCGATAGGAAGTGCATGGCCGCGAAGAGTGACTTCACCCGTCATAGCGACATCAGGATTGACTGGTGTTTTTGACAAGCAAGAAATTATCGCGGTCGTAATAGCCACACCAGCACTTGGACCATCTTTTGGAACGGCACCTTCTGGAACATGGACATGAATGTCATTATTTTGGAAAAGTTCAGGATTGATGTGATATTTTTCAGCGTTGGCACGGACATAGTCGAGCGCAATTGAGCAGCTTTCTTTCATCACATCACCGAGGTGACCAGTAAGAATTAAGCCACCCTTTCCTTGGAAGTTATTGACTTCGATTGGCAAGATATCACCACCGTATTGGGTATAAGCAAGGCCGGTGACAACACCGATTTGTTGGTTGACCTCTTTTTTGGTATTATCAAATAATTCAGTGCCTAAGAATTCTCTTACTTTCTCAGCGTCGACAACAATATTTTGAATAGAAGGATCTTTGACAATAGCGACCGCGACTTTTCTTAAACAAGACGCAATCTTTCTTTCTAACTCACGCACACCACTTTCTCTCGTGTATCTTTGTATGATATACAAGATTCCTTCATCAGTAAATGTCGCTTGCTCTGGCTTTAGGCCATTGAGTTCAATCTGTTTTTTGACCAAGTGACGTTTAGCGATTTGAAGTTTTTCAAACTCGGTATATGAATTAACTTCGATGAGTTCTAATCTATCGCGCAGAGGTGCTGGAATATTTTCCAAGTAGTTAGCTGTACAAATGAAGAGAACATCGCTCAAATCGTATGGTTCTTCCAAATAATTATCGTTGAATGCTGTATTTTGTTCCGGATCGAGCACTTCAAGAAGAGCGCTTGCAGGATCACCCTTATACGATGATGCGAGTTTATCGACTTCGTCGAGCAAGAAGACAGGATTAGTCACTCCCACCTTTCTCATTCCTTGGATGATACGGCCAGGCATAGAACCGACGTAAGTGCGTCGGTGTCCGCGGATTTCGGCTTCATCGGAAATACCGCCTAGCGAAGCTTTAAAGAATTTGCGCCCTAAAGCTCGAGCGATTGATTTTCCGAGCGAAGTTTTACCGCATCCAGGCGGACCATAAAAACAAAGAATAGGAGATTTCAAATTGCCAGTTAATTTCTTGACAGCTAAATATTCAATAATTCTTTTCTTTGGCTCTTCTAATCCGAAGTGATCTTCGTCAAGAATCTTCTCAACGCGATCTAAATCATCATTATCTTCGGTTTTTTGATACCAAGGTACACTCAAAAGAACATCGATGTAATTTTGAACAAGGGCTCCTTCAAGAGAACCTTGTGGCATCATTTCAAATTTCTTAATTTCAGACTTAACTTTAGCTTTAATATTTTCTGGATACGGATTTTTCTCAAGCTTTTCAAGTATTGAGTCCATATCTTGTTCGCCATCTCCACCATCGCCGAGTTCTTTTTTGATGGCTTTGAGTTTCTCGCGAAGGAAGTATTCTTTTTGTGATTTTTCCGTCGAAGCGCGAACCGATTCTTGAATATCACGTTCAATTTCGCCTTTTTGTTTTTCTCCAGCGAGCGCCGAGAGAACAATTTGCATTAATTCCTCGATTGTATTCGCTTCAAGAGCAGCTTGAACGCGATCAGTTGGCAAATCTAAATTAGAAATAATGGAATAGCAAAGGAATTGAGCACTATTGGTTTTGCTGATGGAATTAATAACATTTTTAGGCATTTTAGCGACGATGTAAGGGATGGAATCGAGCATTCCCATGACACTGTCGACAATAGCTTTATTTTTGGTTGCGTCGTATTGTTGCATACGAACAACCGAACCTTCAGCGACATAATATCCTTGCTCATTTTCACTGACTAAATCCAAATGGATTTTTTCAAGTGGTTCAACGCGAATTTTAATCCCGTTATTTCTTTGATTGTAACTAGTGATACGGCAAAGGGTACCAACTTTATAGAAGTCATCCGGTGAAGGATTTTCAATTTCAAAGTTGATTTGTGTCGTCACAAAAATCAAAGAGTCAGCATTATCGCGTGCTGAATTAATAGCGTTAATTGAAATTGGCCTTCCCGCCTCAATGATTTGAGGAACGCCTGGGAAGAGAACAACACTCCTCGTAATAAGAACAGGGAGCGTTAATTTTTCATTGTTCATAGACATATTTTCCTCCTTACTAGGCGGCACTGTCTTAACAAGATTTGAACATTAATCGTTTTCGCGGTAAAGCAAATCTTCGATACGATTCATTTTGACATTGTTTCTAAAGCTATCGAGTTGTGGAGCGATGGCTTTTTTGACGTCGTCAATACTCATCTTGTATTGTTCCGCCATTTTGGCATATTCGAACTCTAAATCAGCATCTTCGACACTAATTTCTTCTTTTTGGCCAACGGCATCGAGAATAAAGTAGTTAGTTGCATCTTTTCGAGCTTGTGTTTTCATCGATTCAGTGTATTGTTCTTCAGTTTGACCAATAATCGACAAATATTGATCAAGTTTAAGACCGGATTGAGCCATACGCGCTTCAGCGTCTTGGCGCATTGATTCAACTTGTGTATCAATAATTTCTTCCGGAATATCAATTTTAGAGTTTTTAGCAATTTCAGCGAGAAGTTTATTCATATAAGTATTTCTTGCGCTGCGCTCTTTCTCTATCTTGAGCTGAGCACTTTTTTGTCGTCTTAAGTCTTCCACGGTGCTGACATTAGCAATGTTAAGACCTTTGACCAAATTGTCATCTAATTCTGGAAGTTTCTTTTCTTTCACTTCGTGAACTGTGACATGGAAGACGGCTGGTTTGCCTTTGAGATTCTCAACATAGTTCTCTGGGAAAGTAATATTGACATCTTTTGTTTCATTGGCTTTGACCCCGACTAATTGGTCCTCAAAGCCTGGAACAAATGAATGCGAGCCAAGTTCTAATTCGTAGTTACTAGCGGTACCGCCTTCAAATGGTTTACCATCGACTTCACCAACGAAGTCAATGACGACAGTATCGCCGTTTTCGGCAGCGCCTTCTTTGACCAAAAGCATAGCGTTTTGTTCTTGAACTTTTAATAATTCAGCAGCTACTTCGTCATCGCTGACAGTTGGTTCTTCTTTGCCCACAGACAAACCTTTATATTGGCCGAGTTCAACTTGTGGAGCGGTAACAAGAGTAAATTTGAGTTCCAACTCAGTGTCACTAATTTTTGTAACCGCTACTTCTGGGCGAGCATAAGGATGAATATCTTCTTCTTTCAAAACCTCACTATAGATGCTTGGAAGAAGGGAATTAATTGCTTCATCCATCACTTTCATCGGATCTATTTTTTCTTTGACGAGATTGAGAGGAGCTTTGCCTGGTCGAAAGCCTTTGACAGTGACATTTTTAGCTAATTTTTCAAATGCCTTGTCTTGGGCAGCTTTCCATGATGGCTGATCAACAACGACTTCAACCTCAACATGACAATGTTCTAATTTTGTAACTTTTCTTTCCATTTTTTTACCTCCGTAACAAATGCATGCAGTGATTATTTTACTATAAAATAAAAATCTTGCAAGCAAGATGCATTTTCCGCCCTTTATTTAGTTGAAAATTAGATATTTTTTAATGCTTTTTCAAGCGATGATATGCATTCGCTAATCGCTGGATTGTTTGACAGTTCTTGTTCAGTATTATTAAGATTGATTGCTAGGTATTTTTTAGATAGTAAGATAAGAGATTGATATAAAATATCAATATCACTTGTGATATACTCAGGATAAACAAAGAGGACATAAGAAGAAAATATTTGATGAGCAACGCTTGCCACCGTCGGATCGTCGTATTTATTAATGCGGTTGGAAATTTCTCTATCGATGGTCGACGAGAAAGGCTCATGTAAGACTTGCGGACACACTTCTTGAATCTCGTCACGACTATTTTTAAATTTAATCGGTCCATTAACCTTAACTTTAACTAGTGTTAAAAGTATAAAGACGCGAATCGATAAATGCGGATATGCAACAAGCAAATTCTCTAATTCGGGAAGATATTTTTCAATTCGATCGATTTTTTGAAGAATTCCGAGCAATCTTTCATCATTTTGTTCGCTTAAAAGAATTTTACGCATTTCTTCTTCGCTCAGTTTCTTTTTGCCTAAAACTTTTTTTTCTTCATTTCTAATACGATGTGGTAATTCTTTAAGAATTTCTTCCACTTCTTGCGAATGATATGGAAGTTCAGCGTAATCTTTCGCTGCATCGTATGCTTCATCAAATCTTTCTAGTACACATAAAATATTGATATGCGTTTTAATGAGCAAACGCAAATCTTGCTCCATGATTGATTTTTTGCTATTGATGAGGGCTAGGGCGTCTTCATATTTTTCAAGTGCGACAAAAGCGGCAAGACGATAAAAAAGATATTTAATATCATCGCTATTTTTCGTTATTTTAAGAACTAACTCGTAGTTGCCTTTTTCTAGTAAAGTATCAATTTTGTCCATATAATATCAATGCATTTGGTAGATTTTTAGTAGTTTTATAGTAATCTCAACTATTTATAATTTAATCAATATTTCACAAACATTATTAAAGCCTATCGATATATTTCTTTCGCTTTTCATTATATTCTTCTTCAGTAATTATTTTCTCATCAAGCATTTGTTTCAACCTTCTCAAAGAGTCTTCTGCTTCTTCTTGATCTAGTTTAGATGTGGATATCTTTTGTTTATTTGAGTAATTGTTGTTTTTGCTTTTTACTGCTGTTGTGACTGCATCCATTTTATGCCCACATTTATCACAGTACAGTTTATCAGATTGAACTTCGGAGCCACAGAATGAACATATTTTGATTTTTTCATCTGCATTATTGTTAAAACAATTGATAAACAATACATAAGTGCCAAGACAAATCATTAATATTATTTGAAAAACACCTATTATAACTTGAAAAGTTGTTTGAGATGAGCCACTGTTTGCTAGTGCAATGATAAGCGCGATAAAAATACAACCAATTCCTGCAATAATAAATCCTTTTTTCATTTTTAGGTTATTCTCATAATTCAATATCGCCCCGAACAATAACGCAACAAAACCAAAAATCAAAAATATTAATGTCATGATAGTTTCAGCTGGCCAATGAATTTGAATACCCACATTATTATAAAGATTTTGCATCTCAGTCATTGTCACGATTGTTCCTAACGCATTTGCGAATGAATAAACAAGCCCGAGAAAGACACAACAAATTAATATTTTTCTTTCATCTTCTTTATTTGTTCTTAATAATCCATCAGCTGATATTGAAATCATTATCAAGCACGCAAGAATGTCGATAATCAATAAAATCATCGGTAAATTTGAACCTTCGACATCTAACGCATCACTGATTTGTGTTAAATCATAAATAAAATAAACCGCAAACAAGACACAAAAAGCTGTAAATAATGCATAGCCTAGATTTTTTCTAATAACATTCATAACTAACTCCCGTTATCCATTTTTAATATCTATAAGATATTTTATATTTTTGAAGGAATATTTTACTATCATATTTTTGTAATTTTTTAACTATTCAAACAACTTATGTTTTAATAATTGCGTTTCACTTTATTATTTTGTCAATTATTTTTCAAACTGCAACTGATGTTATTTAATACAATAAACGGCATACAATGGAACGGACTTAATATTATTTTCGAATCCAAAATTCTTTTGAGATATTCTAATTGCGTATGGCGGGTTCATACTCTTCATATACACATTCAAACTCTTCGATCGAGTATTTTCTCCAGACTTAACTTCAATGGGAATGATATCCATTCCTAACCTAATGATAAAATCTATTTCGGCATCAAAATTACTAGTCCAGTAATATGGTTTGAGCCCAGCAAATGTTAATTGATTGAAGACATAGTTTTCACATAATCCACCACGAAAAGATGAATCATTGAGGTCTAATTCAATATCTTCAATGCGTATATTTTGACTAGCACATAATAAACCAACATCGCTCATATAAAATTTAAAATCATCATTAGATTTATTTGATTCAAGTGGTAAAGTTACTTTTTCTAATTTAAATAATTGATTTGCAATGCCAGCACTACAAACCCACTTTATCGCTTCGGCATACTGTGATGACCTCGCTCCGCTTTTTAAATATTTATATTGAAATTTTTTGTTTTCCTTAGAAAGCTGTGTCGATATATTTTCAAAAACTAATTTTGTTTTGGGTATTTCAGTCGTTCTATTATACTTGCTCATGTCGCTAAAATAGGCATCGAGAATTGCGAGTTGAACAATTCTAACCATTTCAGGATTGTTCGTCTCAACAAAAACTTTTACAGCTTCTGGCATTCCGCCAACATACAAATACTTCTTGTATAGTGAAATAGCTAACTCATGAAGACCAGCAGGCAAAGCAGTATCATTTTTATAGGCATTTTTAATTTCTAAACTCAGTTTAGATGTATCATTACCAACCGCAATTAAAAATTCTTCAAAATCCATCGGATACATTGTCATCATCTCGACTTGTCCAACTGGAAAAGAGGAATTTTCTCTATTTAGAGATACACCCAATAGAGATCCCAAAGCAATGATATGATATTCTTTGGCTTCTTCATTAAAATATTTCAGAGAATTTAAAGCTTTTGGTGATGCTTGAATTTCATCAAAAATTAGTAAGGTATGGTTTGAAATAATTTCTTTATGCTTATAAATACTGAGATTTCTAATAATTTTATTTGGATTAAGCTCGTTAAAAAAATCTTCTAAAATAGGTTCTTTTTCGAAATTGCAATAAACATAGTTTTCATATTCTTTTTGCCCAAACAGATTAACTATATAAGTTTTTCCAACTTGTCTAGCGCCTTGTAACACTAAAGGTTTTCTATGTAATGATTTTTTCCAGTTTAAGAGCTTATCATATATTTTTCTTTCCATACATCGCCTCATTAATCACTTTTATCTTAACATTTGTGAAGTTTTCATACAATATTTTACATTTTTTTGGAGATAAATTTAAAGAAATATAACATTTTTTTGGAGATAACATTATTATGCATCCTTAATTTTATTAACTAAATGTGCATTATGTTTTCACGATTACAGATATTTGCCAAGCAATTGTATAAAAACATTTGATACTACAAAAAATTGCTGCTTATTTGATGCGTTGTAATACTATTGTATATATTGCTTTCTAAATAAAATTAGTCAAATTAATAACTAAAAGTTTTATAATAACATTCAAAATTCTCAGTGCTCTTTTTATTTTCCGTAGCTTTTAAAATTTGATAATGCTTGTTGATTAAACTTATAATATTTATTCCATCAATTCTTTTTGATAGTCAGTGCTGTTTTCTAGTTTTACTCTTTTAATATCATCTAAAAAGATGATTCTTGAACAATGTATCCCAATAATATGAATGCAAAGAACATAGAAAGGATTGTTCGTCTTCCCGCTTAAAACTTGATCCATGTCTGGTGCCGGGAGATATTGTCCTATTTCTGGATACAAGGCTATCATCTTCCAAATTATTTCCAACATTAAGTTAACAATAGTAATTTGGTCTTTGAAAAGACTTTTGAGTTACTTGTTTAATGTTTTTATTTGAATGTTTTATTAGTTAGCATCTTTAGAATTCCTTGTTTCTACAACTTCACACTCTTGCATGATTATTCGTTGTCATTCTTATTTTCTAATTTTTCAACTTTAATTTTTAACATATAAATATCTCTTATAACATTTATTTGAAATTGAATTAAGATAAACACAATAATGTAAACTACCACTCCTACAACCAAGATAATCCAATTCCATGGATTTGATGTGTGGACATAGCCTTGTAACACTCCAAAGATAGTTAAGATTGACCACAAGAATAAGAAGAAAATATAGAACTTAATCCAAGATTTGTAATTTATTTTTCTATAATCTTTAATGATGGCGCTAACGGCTTCAGACTTTTTCCCTTTTTTAGAATCAATAATTTCAAACAAACAACCACATTCTTGACAAATTTTTTTCTCTTTTTCATTATCTGTTAATACTTTTCCGCATTTAGGACATTTTATTTCATCCATATTTAGAGCCTCACTTAATTTAATATTACTTGGTTAAGTTTTTTGGTTTCAATCGTAATTCCATTGGCTAATTTAAAGACATAAGGTATTAACTGAAATAAGTGCAACAACGTAATAAAAAGAGCCAAGCATTATGTTTTTAAAAAACCACTTCGGCACGAAATGGTTATTTACATGAAATGTCTTTAAATTTGTGAGATAATACCAATCTTTCTTCAAAAATAAATTATTTTATGTGAGATAATACAATGTTTTTGGCATTTTTACTAAATTAGATTCTTTTCGTCGCCTTCTTTACCGATGCCCATTTTAACAGATCCATCCCATGCAGATATGTTAACCCATACTTGCTTTTTGTTAGGAAGTTGGCCATAAAGAAATCTATTAACAAATCCTGAATCTTGAACTTCATCTTCAACTACTAAGCAATGATTAAAGCTGACATATACTAGAACTGTATAACCATCATATTGTCTAGCGCGAACTCTGATTGTAATTAAAGCAACCAGCCATAGCGTAAACATAATAAATGCAATAAATGATGAAATACCAACCATAATTATCCAAACGGTTTTTGAGTATGTACCATAAGAAGTAACTTCTTTATCTGTACATAATAAAATTATAAAGACCGCAAGAAGAACTAAGGAACCAAGAAACAAAAGCGTCCATTTCCATCTAGTAGCCTTTGCCTTGCTTTTCCATTTTTCAACCCAAGCGGTATTTTTTGGCTTTGGATAGTTCTCGTTTGGTTTTTCTTCAGGTTTAACCTTAGATTCTTTTTTAATGGGGTAGCCACAGTGCGGACATACATCTGCAGCAGTGCTCACATCTTTCCCACATTCAGGACATTTTATAAGTGCCATACAAGCCTCCGTTATTTATTAGTTAAAAGTTTATTTAAATATCTCGTTGGATCAATCAATTGATTAATTGCTTCATTTTCTAAATCGTGCAAGTTGTAAAGGTTTTCCAACACGTCAAATGTTTCTTCCAAATTGTGCTTTGCACTATTCCAGCCAATTCCATCTGTAAACCAAACGAATTGGAATCCTGTTATTTCTCTTGATTCTTCAGTTAATGTTTTGTAACTTCTAGCAGTTTCGTTTAGTTTCGAACCGCCTCCGCTGTAGAAATTACATTCACAGGCGAAAACAGTCCCTAATGCACCAACAAACACAAAGTCAAATCTCTTTTCTGCTTTACCATCGTTGCTTAGTTTAGATAAATCTAAATGGAACTTCTTTTCGACATCAGAAGCACACATTTCTTTGAAATATGTCTTGCCCTTAACTAAACCAGCTTTAATGAGGTAGGATTCAACTAGGTCTTCCATAACATGACCTGTTCTATTTTTTCTTCCGTTAGTGTCCATTCCGACTTCAATACCTAAAACATAATCGACTAGGTTATTAATGATGTGGTTTTGTAATAAATCAAATAGACCGCTATTTCTCATGAAAAGAGTATATTGGTCGACTGTATAGTTCATTTTAACAAAGTTAAAAACATAACTACCGTCAGCATCTTGTACTTTAATTTCAGCTTCTCTTTTTGCTAAAAGAATTGGTACCACGACCAAAACATTAGGATATTGATTAACGATAGATTTGAATTCTTCTTCGATATTTTTAGAGCCAATGAGCGAATTTAAAATATTGAGTTCAACTTTAATCTTTTGAACAAAATAATTAAAGACAATGTCATCTAGCATCATTTCATTTGCTTTTCCGATGTAATAAAGGCTAAAACCTAAATGCGTTAATTCTTCGCCACGATTTGAAATTCTGGATACCAATTTTCTAAAAGAATCATAGTTGATATCAGAAAACTTTCTTTTATGTAGGATATCTACTTCAAAAACTTCGCCTTTATGGTAGTGAAAATATTTGATAATGCTTTCTGTTGTGGTTTTTTCCATCATAAATGTATTATATAACATTTATGTTTTGTGAGACAATATTTAGTTGATTTTGGCTATATTATTATCTTAAGATAATAAAAACAGCCTGCGTGACAGACTGTCTCAGTATTTTCAATGGCACCCTCGAGGCGACTCGAACGCCTGACCCACAGCTTAGAAGGCTGTTGCTCTATCCAACTGAGCTACGAGGGTATATGTAGCATTTAATATATTAAACAAGTGTGAAAATGTTTTCAATTGTTTTCATCATCGTTATGAAGTGATTGATAAAGAGATAAAGCGACATCAACAGGCAAAAATTGTTTTAACTCTTCGACACTGGCGTTTTTTAATGTTTTAATATCCTGATAATTTCTTAGAATTATTTCTTTTCTTTTTTCACCCAAACCTTTAACACCATCGAGAATAGAGTTTTTGAAACTTTTATCTCTTAGTGATCGATGAAATGAAATAGCAAATCGATGTACTTCATCTTGCATTCTTGTCAACATGAAAAATAATGATTTATTCTCAATTTTATATTTTTGTCCATATTCATCGATAATACCTTCAGTTTGGTGTTTATCATTTTTATAAAGTCCATAAATAGGGATGCTGACATCTAGATCGTTCAAGGCTTCTTTAGCAGCGTTGATTTGGTTTAGACCACCATCGAGCAAAATAAGGGATGGGAAGGTTTTATTTTCTTCTTTCATCCTTTTATAGCGTCTCCAAACAACTTCTTTCATCGACTTTAAATCATCTTTTCCTTCGCTCCACTCAATATGATATTTTCGATATAGCGACTTGGCTGGTTCGCCATTAATAAATGTCACCACCGCTCCAACGGGGTTAGAGCCTTGCAAATGGGAATTATCAAACAGTTCAATGCGCAGAGGAGTATCAATATTTAATATTTGTCCTAGTTCTTCCAAAAGAGCAATTTTATTTTCGTCAATTCTCGGGCTTAGATAATATTCATCCAAAGCATTTTGAGCGTTTTCGAGCGCCATAGAAACTAGTTCAAAACGATGTCCACGTGTAACGCTTTCAATTCGGCTATCCAAATAATCGCTTAATAAAGCGATGACGTTTTCATCATTAATGACAATTTCAACAGGCGTTGTATGTTTTTGATAATACTGAAGTATTAAATCTTGAACTTGTTCGCCTAGTTCATCAAACCGTTCGACAACGAAACTATTTTTGCCTAAAACCATTCCATCGCGATATACAATGACTGATAAAGCGAGATAATTGTCTCGAGTAGCATAGGCGAACACATCATAATCTTTATGGTCGTTGCTTTCAACATTTTGAGCGGCACTAATATGTTCGATATAATCGACTATTTTCTTATATTCAGCCGCTAGCTCATATTTTTGTTCGCTAGAAGCATCAAGCATTTTTTTCTCATATTCTCTTTTGATTGTGGTGCTATCGCCTTTAAAAAATCTTTTGATTTGTTCAACAATAGTTTCATATACACTGCTATCGACGGGTTTAATACAAGGAGCCAAACATTGCCCTAAATGGTAATATAAGCAAGGTTCCTTTTTTAAAGGAGAGCATTTTCTTAAAGGAAAAATTTTATTTAAAAGTTCAATTGTTCCTCGTGCGCTTTTGCCGCTTGGAAAAGGACCAAAATAATCGTAATTGCGGTCTTTGTTATTTCTTTTAATCGTCAAGAACGGATCGCCTTTTTTATGAAGAGCAATATATGGATAATGGCTGTCGTCTTTTAAAAGAATATTGTATTTAGGATAATGTGTCTGAATAAGATTCATCTCTAATATCAGTGCTTCTTTTTCAGTTTTAGTGATAATAGTTTCAAAATAATCGACATCAAAAACCATTTTGGCCACTTTGCCAGCTTGTGGTCTTAAAAAATATTGGCTGACGCGGTTATATAAATCTTTGGCTTTGCCAATATAAATAATTTCATCTTTCGCGTTATGCATTAGATAAACGCCGGGCAAATGCTTAAGATTGGTGATAAGAGCCTTAACTTTATTATTCATCAAATGTGACCACGGTGGCGCCACCGCCCCCTTCGTATTCGTTGCCTAATCTAAATGTCAATCCTTTTTGCTTTTTAAGATATTCATGCGTAGCATTTCGAAGCGCTCCGCTGCCAAAGCCGTGAATAATTCGTACTTGATGCATGTGTCGAACTTTGGCTTGATCGATATATTTATCAAGAGCTTCAAGCGCTTCGTCAACATGATAACCGATTAAATTTAATTGGAGAGGTAAAGAATCTTCAACAACAATCTTTTTTTGAATAACTGGTTTTGCTTTTTCAATCGGTCGATCAAGTTTTTTTAGCCGCGAAGTTAAGGCTTCGACACTTAATCCAGCATCCGAATCTAAATAAGCTTTTTTGCCTTGAATTCGTTTTACTACCCCATAAATATGCATCGAAGGTAAATAAACATAATCGCCAACAGCAATTTGTTCATTGAATTCTTCTAATTCAATATCTTTTTTTAGATTATCAAGTTGCCCTTTAGCATCAATGAATTGATGCGTTTTAATGTCAGGTTGATTTTGGACGCTTTTAATAATTGCATCGATTTTGTCTTTAGCTTGTTCGAGCAATTTTTCTTTTTCTTCTTCCACTTCTTCGAGCAAATGTTGTTTCTTCTCATTTAAAGATTGGGCAATCTTTGTAAGTTCCGCATCTTTCTTTTGTAGCTGTTCATCTTTAATTTGTAGTTCTTTTTCTAGGCGAACTGTCGTCTCCAATTTTTGTTGAAGGATTTGTAAAATATTGTCTTCGTCTTTACGCTCATCACTATTCAAAAATTGTTGTGCTCTTTCGATTATCTCTTTTGGTAATCCGTATCGATACGCCACTTCAAAAGCATAACTTTTACCAGGAACTCCTTCTTTAAATAAATATGTTGGAAGAAGCTTTTGCTCATCAAACATCATCGATGAATTTTCAATCCACTTAGACAAAAAGGCATATTCTTTCAAAGCGTTGAAATGGGAAGAAATAAGAGCGAAACATCCTCTTTTTTCTAAAAATTGAACAACACTTAAAGCGATAGCTTGTCCTTCGGCTGGATCAGTGCCGGTTCCAAGCTCATCAATAAGAACTAAATCGTTACCTTTTACATGCGTTAAAATATTCCCAATTTGTGAAATATGAGCTGAGAAAGTCGATAAATTATCAGTCAAAGACTGATTATCACCAATGTCGACATAGATATGTGAAAAATATGAGAGCGTCGCCTTTTGCGCTGGAACTGATAATCCGCACTGATTCATTAAAACGAGTAAACCGACGGTTTTTAACGAAACGGTTTTTCCTCCAGCATTTGGCCCTGAAATGATAAGAATTCTTTTCTCTTCATCGAGCCGATAAGAATTAGCCACGACCTTCTGCGGATCAATAAGCGGATGGCGGGCCTCGAGAAGTTCAATAGTTCGCGTATGGCTAAATAGAGCAATTGTTCCATCAATTTCGCGGTGATAATGTGCTTTTGCGCTAATAAAATCAAGTTCGCCAATAATTTTATTATTGTTAACAATTTCTTTCTCTTGAATGATAACAAGGTTAGTGAGCTCTAATAAAATCTTTCGCACCTCTTCATTTTCGCTAATTTTTAAAGCTGTGATTTCGTTGTTTAATTCCACTATCTCCATCGGCTCAATAAAAACTGTTCCGCCAGAATCACTAATATCGTAAATAATTCCACTGATTTTATTTTTCATGCCGACTTTAACGGGCAAAACAATATGTCCATCTCTAATCGTTGCCCTTTCATCGTTGAGATAATCTTTATAAGAATCGCTTAAGCGAATTGAGAGTTCTTGTAATTTCTTCTCTTTTGCCTTAATCTTCGCACGAATTGAATAGAGTTCAGGACTGGCGTCATCTTTAACAGTTAAGGCATTTGAAACTATTTTTTTAATTTGTTCATAAAGATTGGATAAATCACAAATCCTCTCATGTAGAGCATTCATCAAAGGATAAGTATTATCGACTTTTTTAAAATATTTTGCTAGAGCAAAAGTTGTTTCGATATCAACTGAAATGTCATAAAAATCCTTGCATGTTAATATGCCACTTTTTTTCGCTGTTTCGATGATATCGATAGCTTTTTTTGATACATTAATCGGAAGAGGTCCAAAACGCATAAGCAAAGAAACCATTTCTTCTAATTTTTGCTTGGCGAGTTTTAATTCCTCTACGCTTAGAAACGATAAAGAAGCGATATAACTGTGACCTAAATCAGTTTTGCTATACTTCGCAAGGCTTTCTTGAATTTTTCGAAATTCAAATGTTTCAAAAATGTTTTGCATAGGATTATGATAGCACAACAAACAACTGAATAAGATAAACAATTGTGCTAGTATGATAATTATGAAAAACAAGTTTTTATCAATCTCTATTGGCACCGAGGAGTTACAAACTCTTTTAAAAGCCTTACCATTTAAAAAATCAAACGAGCCATATGTCCTCTATGAAGTGAATGCCGCTGAAGGAGAATTAAAAATATATCAGTCAAAAAAAGGGATGACCTTATTGATTAAAGCGAATGACCCAAAACAAGTATTAAATCAATATCTTCCACATTTTATAATGTGGAAAGACAATTCTTCTCAAATCGGTTCTGATGAAGTTGGGGTTGGCGATTTTCTTTTGCCGATGATCGTTGTTGCCACTTATGTTGGAGAGAAAGAACTAAAATTGATCGAAGAGTTTGGAATAAAAGACTCCAAAAAACTAAGCGATGCCAAAATTATGGAAATTGGACAGCGATTATCAAAAGAAATTTCTTTCTCAAAACTTACGCTTTCAAATGAAAAATATAATGAAATGATTGCGAAAGGCGAAAACTTAAATACTTTGAAAGCTAAAATGCATAACAAAGCCTTAATTAATGTTTATGCAAAGCATAAAGATGCCAACTATATTTATGTCGATCAATTCGTCAATGTGAAAACATATTATTCTTACCTAAAAAATGAGAAAAATGTCATAAATGAAAATGTCGTTTTCGAAACGAAAGGCGAAAGTTCATATCCAAGCGTCGCTCTTTCAAGCGTTATCGCCCGTTATGCTTTCTTGCTTGAGAAGGCAAAACTTGAAAAGAAATATGGTCTCTTAATTCCCAAAGGATGTAACCAAAATGTTATTGATTTCGCACATCAATTTATAAAAAAATTCAGTTTAACCGAATTTAGTAAAATCGCTAAACAAGATTTTTCAACCTATAAAAAAATAATAAAAGCGATTAATCCAGACGAGAAATAATCTCTTGAAAATATTGCGGCAAGTCAATTGTAAAAGTCATCTCTTTATGTGACGAAGGATGAATAAGCGTCAGTTTAACAGCTGAAAGTAACTGCCCGTTTGGATGAAGACGGGTCGCATTTTTTTTATTATACAAAGGATCAGAATCAACCGGATGACCAATGTAGGCCAAATGGACGCGGATTTGATGAGTACGGCCAGTCTCTAATCGGCAGCGTATCAATGTGTAATCGTTATAACGATTAATAACTTCAAAATCAGTTACAGCTCTTTTACCATTTTTGGCGTCCACCGCCATTTTGAGACGATTATTCTTATCGCGCCCAATTGGAAGATCGATATGGCCTTTGTTCTCTTTAAAAGCGCCCTTGACCAAGGCGATATATTCTCTTTTCATCGTATGTTGTGCCAACTGTTCAGCCAAACAGCGATGTGCACGATCGTTTTTAGCAATGCAAATTAACCCACTTGTATCTTTATCTATCCGGTGAACAATCCCTGGCCTAAATTCACCATTAATTGTACTTAAACTGTTGAAATGATAGAGTAAAGCATTAGCTAATGTATGCTCTTTATTGCCGTTTCCAGGATGGACAACCATACCCTGAGGCTTATTAATAATGGCAATATCATCATCTTCATAAACAATATCTAGTTCAATTTTTTCTGATTGCAGATGCAAATCATTCGCTTTTTTTTCGAGCGAAATATCAATTTTATCGCCTTCTTTAACGCGGTATGATGCCTTGCATACATGTTGGTTAACAAAACATTTTCCATCATCGATAAGATGAACGATTTGAGATCGAGAAAGATCATTTAAAAGAAGGCTTAACAATTTGTCAAGCCTTGTTCCTTCGTATTGTTTATCAACGATAATATTTACCATTTTTCTACTATTTTTCTACTTTTTCATGATTTTTATTGTTATATGTCTTTTTGGAATCATCTTGGATAATATTTTGATCTGCCTCTTGTTCTAGACGCTTTTTTTCATCTAGCGACAATACTTTTTCATTGGCTTTTTTAGCTCTTTCTTCAGCCTTTTTCTTTTTATCGTCTTGCGCCTCGCTAACAAAGAGCCAAACAACCAACATAATAGTACCAATAACTAGGCACGAATCAGCGATATTGAAGCGCGGGAAGGCATATGTTCCAAAATCAAAGGCAATAAAATCCACAACTCCATTGGTTGTATAGTGAAGATACTCAGCACTATAGAAGGCGCGATCAATTAAGTTACCAATACATCCAGCACCGATAATCATCAAGCAAGCTTTAACATACTTTGTAAGTTTTTTATACTTCCAAACATAAATGCCAATAATTAGGATAGCGCCAATAACAGAAGCGGTAATAAAAATAACTCGATTGGTAATGGCATTGTTAAAATCTAAGCCGAAAGCCATTCCATCATTAACTACATATTGAAACGAGAAAAAATGAGGAATTATTTCAATGGTTTGGCCGACGCTCATCGTGTTTAAAACAATTTGTTTGCTAATAAAGTCAACGATTAAAAGCAAAACGCCAAGCCAAATAAAGGAAAAGAAAAACCATCGGAACCATTTAACAACTTTTTCTTTTTTCGTCAGCGCGAGTTCTTTATTCTCGTTTTGTTCCATAATCTTTCTCCATTACTTCTTGACAGCGAGGGCATAAATAGGTGCCTTCTTCCACTTCTTTCGCATTTTCATCATAATTCCAACAACGGCTGCAAAAATGACCACCGTGTCTTTTTACTAAAATGGTTGATACTTGATATTCCGTGCCACCTTCTAATTTATCGACGGTGTCGATAGATGAGACAACAAACAATTTGGCACGAATATCTGCCTTTATTGTATCAAACATTTGACGAATGTCATCATTATTTATTTTGATGACAACATGCGCTTCTTGGCTCGAACCAATCATCTGATTACTTCTTGCTACTTCTAAAGCTTTTAAAACATCGTTTCTCAGTTGAATAAAGAGCGCATATTCTTCGAGAAGACGGTGATCATATTTCGAAGTTGATTTTGGATAATCTAACAACTGAACATTTTCAGCGCGCTTGCCAGGTAAATTATGATTGAATTCATCCATTGTAAATGGCAAGAAAGGATTTAATAGTCGAAGAACAGTTTCGCTCACTTGATAAATAACTGATTGAATCTGATTTCTTCTTTGGCTTGAAGCACTATCGCAGTATAGAGTATCTTTGGCGATATCGAGATAGAAAGCGCTTAAATCAGTCGAGAGGAAAGTCATCAATGAAGAGATGCTAGAAGCGAAATCATAACGGTCGAAATTATCATTGACTTCTTTGACCACTTCTTCTAATCTCGCCAAAATGAATAAATCAACTTTTTCATAGTTTTTTGCCAATTTTTTTGGATTAAAATCGACAAGATTCCACGACATAAACTTCAATGTGTTGCGGAGTTTGCGATAAACTTCAGACACTTGATTAATAATGCTTTCAGAAATACGAACATCTTGTTGATAATCGACACTGGCGGCCCACAGTCTTAAAATATCGGCGCCATAAACATTAGCAATTTTGCTAGGATTAATTCCATTGCCTTTAGATTTGGACATCTTATCCCAGTTTTCATCGACCACAAAACCATGTGAAACAACATTTTTGTATGGCGCTTTATCAAACACGGCAGTTGAAATGATTAAACTCGAATTAAACCATCCGCGATATTGGTCGTTGCCTTCTAAATATAAATCAGCAGGATATTTTTGACCACGGGCGATTAAAACGCCATCAAAACTAGAGCCTGAATCGAACCAAACATCCATAATATCATTTTCTTTTGTGAAAAAACCATTCGGTGAATGAACATTTGTATATCCTTCTGGCAATAAATCTTTCGCGTCCTTTTCATACCAGATATTAGAACCATTTTCTTTGATGAGGTCAACGATATGATCAAAAACTTTTTTCTCAATGATTGGTGTCCCATCCTCGCAGTAAATAATAGGAATTGGTACACCCCATGCTCTTTGTCTAGAGATACACCAATCTTGTCGGTCTTTAATCATATTGAGCATGCGCGTTTTGCCCCAAGCAGGATACCAATGCGTTTTATCAATTTGTTCTAACAGTTTCGTTCGAATTGGCTCAATAGAACAAAACCACTGTTTTGTCGCACGGAAAATCAAAGGCTTGTTTGTTCGCCAATCATGCGGATAACTATGGGTGAAAACTTCATGTTTCAAAAGAGCGTGGTTTTCTTCAAGCATTTGCAAAACAATATCATTGGCGTCTTCATAGAAAACACCAGATAAACGCTCGCCAGCATCTTTTGTCAAAAAGCCTTTTTCATCCACTGGACAGTAAGGATCAATATGATAATTCAAACAAACATTATAGTCCTCAACACCATGACCGGGAGCGGTATGAACTAATCCAGTACCTGTTTCATTGGTAACATGTGTGCCGACGATAAGGAGCGAATCGCGATCATAAAAAGGATGCTGACAAACAACACCGTCTAAATCTCGGCCTTTAAATTCTTTGAGAAGTTTAATCTCGCCCAAATCAAGTTCTTGTTGCAAACGCTGAGCAAATTCTTTGAGGAAAACAAGTTTTCCTCTATTTGTATCATATAAGCCATAAATAAAATCAGGATGAGCAGAAATGGCTAAATTGGCAGGTAAAGTCCAAGGTGTTGTCGTCCAAATAACTACTTTATCACCTTTGGATAACAAGCCTTTGCCATCTTTGACATCAAAAGCAACATAGATGGAATGCGATTTTATATCGTGATATTCAATTTCAGCTTCCGCGAGCGCGCTTTCGCTCGAAGGCGACCAATAAACAGGTTTAAGACCTTTATAAATCAACCCATTTAAAGCCATGTGAGCAAAGCATTCAATTTGTTTGGCTTCGTATTCTTTTTGTAGTGTTAAATAAGGATGAGAAACATCGCCAACAATACCGAGGCGTAGCATTTCTTCTTTTTGTCGATTGACTTGCAAAAGAGCATATTCTTCACATTTTTTACGAAATTCAATAATGGGAGTTGCCTTTCGATTCACGCCTGATTTAGTCACTTGATTTTCAATTGGTAAACCATGTGTATCCCACCCTAACACAAACGGCGTGAGATAGCCTTGCATATTTTTATGACGGACGACAAAATCTTTCAAAAGGCGATTGAGAACATGCCCGCAGTGAATGTCACCATTAGCATAAGGCGGACCATCGTGCAAAATAAATGGTTCGGCCCCTAGACGGTTTTCATTCATCTTTTGATATAATTGCTCATCTTGCCATTTTTGAACGAGCAGCGGCTCTTTTTGAGCCAATCCACCACGCATTTCAAACTTTGACTTGTTCATCAATAGCGTCGATTTAAAATCCATAACGACAACCTCCAAAATAAAAGCGTCCCTAAGGACGCAAAATAAGCGCGGTACCACCTTAGTTCCAACTCACTTTGAGTTGACACTTCATTCGTCTCATTTACAGTTAGACTTTCTGGAAGCTTACTATTAGTTCAGTCTTCTAAGAAGAAGGGATATTCATTAAGAGCATGCCAATCGAACTTCCACCATCATCGACTCGCTTGTGGCTGTATTTCTTAAGAACTTGTCTTCTAATCGCTGTCGAACAGCATATACGAATTATAAAGTATCTTCTAAAAAGATACAACAACTTGATTATTAATCTTTATCGCCGCGGAGGAAAGAAGGAAGAATCGACAAATCGTCTTCATTAGAATTTTGTTGTTCTTTTTTCTCTTCTTCGATTTTGATGTTGGTTTGTTCCATATCAAGAATATTTTTATTGCTATCGGTTGGGCGAGGATTGAAAGTAGTCGAGGAAGAGAAATCAATTTCTTCTTCGAAATCAGTAGCAATAACGCTTGCTAAAATCTCGTCGTTGAGTTGATCGTTGATAGCGATGCCAAATTTGATATCGATATCAAGCCCAGACGCATCGATTAAGCGATTGACGGTTTCTTGTGCATCAAACAAAGAAACATTTGGTCCGCAAGTCACAGCCACAATAGCGCGCCTTGCACCGGCAATAGAAGCTTCGAGAAGAGGTGAATTAATCGCGTTGCTCGCTGCTTCTTTAGCACAGTTTGGACCAGAGCCCATGCCAAATCCGATAAGGGCGACACCCGAATCTTTCAAAGTGTTTTTTACATCGGCAAAATCGAGATTGATAATAGCGGGCAAAAGGATAAGGTTAACGACTGTTTTAACGGATTGAGCCAAGACGCGGTCAGAATCATTAAAAGCTTGAGAAATAGGTGAATTGCCACTCATCATCAATAATTTGTCGTTTGAAACAACAATAATTGAATCAACATTTGCGCGAAGTTTATTTAAGCCATCGACAGAATTGACAATGCGCTTTTTACCTTCAAAGGTAAAAGGACGAGTAACAATTGCGATAACTAATGCACCAGCATCTTTTGCAATGCGAGCAACAACTGGTGCTGCACCAGTTCCAGTGCCGCCACCCATTCCAGCAGCGATAAAAACTAAATCAGCATCTTTAACAATCTCGCGGATATCATCAGCACTAGCTTCTGCAGCTTTCTCTCCGACTTCAGGCTCACCGCCAGCTCCAAGGCCACCAGTAATTTCTGGACCTAAAATAATGCGCTTGCCCGCTTTGCTCGTTGAAAGAGCTTGTTTATCAGTATTGGCGACATAAAATTCAACATTGGAAATTTCTTCATCAATCATGCGGTTGACGGCATTATTGCCAGCTCCACCGACACCGATGACGACAATTTTCGCCGCCGGTTCGAAATTATCTAAATCGTAATTTTGCATATCAATATATCCCCCTACTTAGGATTTCTTGTCACTTGATTGACCTTTGGGTGCGTTTCATCGTACACGCTCTGATATTTAGCGTGGCATAAAATGGCGCCCAAACAATTAAACATACTTGGATCTCTAGCACCCATGGAGCGTGGATAGACAACGCGCACATACTCGCTCGGAACTTTTGGTTCGAGATATTCTTTTAGCCCATTGAGTTGGCTAGCTCCGCCGATTAATAACATCGGAAGGCCTTTATACGAAATATCATATCCTTCCAATAAACTATCAATTGAAGCATTGAGTTTAGAAGAGAAGACGCCGAGTTCTTCATGAATGATATTCGACAAATCCTCGGCATAGTATTTCCTTTGCCCTCCTTCTTCGTCTTTGACGATACATATCGGAGCGTGGAAAGGCAGTTTACGGTTATCTAGACCATACAATATTTTGTATTTTTCCGCTTCAGCCTCGCTAATGTTAAAATTTTCAGCAATTTTTTTGGTAATAACATCTCCACCCCAAGTAAAGAAAGTCGAAGCGAAGAGCTGTTTTTGACCAATTAGAGAAACAGTTGTGGTATAAGCGCCGATATCGACTAAGATATAATCTTGTGGTAAATCTTCATACGAACCGAGCAGTTCAGAAGCCGCAAAAGGCGCGACGAATGTTCTTTTGATGCCGATTTCAGCAGCATTGCACGAATCGGTATAAGAAGAGTAAATGTTATGAGGAAGAGTATGCACTTTCGCTGAGACCATCAGAGTGTTAGAAGTTTGACCAATCGGTGGGTTTTGGAAAGTGCGACCTTGATCGAGAACAAAACTATCAGGAACAATATCGATTAAATCATTGTTGACCGGGATGCGGCTCTTGCGGATCAATGCATAGATATTGCGGATGTCGATGTTACCGATGCGCCCTTCTTCGCTGACGATTGTCGTTACTTGCTGAGTTTGGAAAATTTCTAAACCATATGGAGGGAGTAAAAGCAACACGCCGCTGATATTGATGCGCATGCGAGCCGAACTATCCGAAATCTCGCGGAGTTTTTTTATCTCTTCGACGATCGTCTGATAGTCTAAAAAAGAACCGGCATCGACGATATGACCGACAGGTTGAGTGAGTGAATATAAAACATAAACTTGACCATCGATCTCATATCCGACGACAAGTTTAATCGATTTTGAGGTTATTTCTAGTGCTGCAAGTGGTTTATCCATATTTAATTACCTTAATTTATTTTATCGGTCTTTGTGCAAATATACAATAGTTAATAATTATTTATTAAACTTGGACATAACATTACACAAAAAACTACTATTTTTCTACTAGTTGACCAAATATAAAAAAACCGTGAATAAGGGGGATATCACGGCTTCTTTACAAGAGCGTTTCTACCTAGTAGAAACGACCTTTGATGAGAATTTGCTATGCCTAACATAATAGAGGAGATTAAAGATAAGTAAGGTAAGGAGAAGAGTTGCTCCTGCTAGGCAGACAAATAGGAGAGAGTTAATATAATTGAGAATGATGCAATAGGAAACAAACAAGACAACAATCCATGCATTCACAATCCAGTAGAGTTTATTCAAAAGAGAGCGTCGCATCGCCAACATCCTCCACTGTTTGATCTGATGAACTGCTGCTTTGTTGTTGCGCTTCAGCGTCTTCTTTCGCGCTGACGCTGACATAAGTAGGAACCACAACTGCTGTTGAAATTGAAGCTAAAAGCAAAGAAGCGAGAAAAAATTTGCGGAGTCGATAATATCCGCCTTTGTGATTGTATTTAACAAGTTTGTCTTTCATCATAATTTTTTCTCCTTCGGCTTAAAGCCTTTCAATAGCTCGCAGTTTAGCGCTTTTAGCGCGGTGGTTATCTATCAGCTCTTGTTCAGTTGGAACAATAGGTTTGCGCTGAACAAGTCGATATTCAATGTTTTGAGGAGCATCAGGAATGTCCTCGCGGTTGCCTTTAATCTCACATAGTGATTTAAAAGTTTGTTTGACCATTCGATCTTCCAATGAGTGAAAAGTGATAATGACGAGTCGTCCGCCGTGCTTTTTTAATCTTTCGGGAATAATTTTGAGCGCTTGGGACAAGGAATTGAGCTCGTCGTTGACAGCGATGCGCAGTGCTTGAAAAATTTGTTTGGCTGGGTGACCGACTTTTTTCAATTCTTTCTGTGGTTTGCTCGCCTTGATGATGTCAACTAATTGGAATGTTGTCTTAATTGGAGCATTTTCGCGCTCTTTAACAATTCTTTTTGCGATTTGATAAGCGTACTTATCTTCGCCGTAATCTCGAAAAATGCGCGTTAACTCTTCAAGCGAATAGTTGTTGATAATATATGATGCATCTAGGCTTTGCGTTTGATCCATCCTCATATCGAGCAAAGCATCTTCTCTGTAAGAGAATCCTCGCTCTTTTTCATCGAATTGAGGGGATGAAACACCTAAATCCATCAGCACCCCGTCCACTGCTTCAATCCGCAGTGAATCGAGGATGTGATCAATGTTGTAATAGTTAGAATGAACAAGTTGGAAATGATCTGATATTTGCTCCAAGCGCGTTTTGCTTTCAATAAGAGCTTTTTCATCTCGATCCACACCGATGAGCATACCGCTATCAAGTCTTTTTAAGATTTCGCTAGCGTGACCGGCTCGACCGAGCGTTAGATCGATGTAGATACCATTTGGTTTGACATTGAGAAGTTCAATCGTTTCGTCTAGTAAGACAGGAATGTGTTTATCCATCTCTACTGTTCGTCTTTGTAATTTTTAATTCTTTCAGCTGTTTCGTCAAAAACAGATTCAGATTCTTCTTCATACTTATCAAAGGCTTGACGGTCCCATATTTCGAGGTGATTGCCAATGCCTAATAAGACGATTTCTCTTCCAATGTTGTAGCGGGCCAATAAAGCGGTTGGAAGTTGAATTCTTCCGAGTGAATCAAGTTCCAATCGACACGTTGATGAGAGTCTAAGCCTGAGGTATAAACGGACATCTTTCTTGTTGAAAGGGAGAGTTTCAGCCTCTTCGGCCAAGCGTTCAAATTCTTTTTCGCGATAAATAGCGATTGAACCTTCATATCCTTTCATTGCGTATAAAGGACTTCCGAGTTCTTCCCTAACTTCGCTAGGAATTACCACTCTACCTTTTTGATCAAGAGTTTTATAGTATCGGTTGATAAACATTGCCACAACTTGCCACTTTCTTCCACTTGTACCTCAATTATATGCTCTAACGATTATTTTTGACAATACAAAATTGCATTTTTTTTATAAAAAGAAAAAGTCCCCAAGGGTAAGGGGACTAAAATAAACAATGCTCTATACTCAATCTATATCGATGTTATCTAACTTATCGAAGACTGAACTCGCTTTCTTCGAATGCTTTTCAGCGAAATATTCATCTTCTGTTAAAATACGGTATCCATCCCCATTTTTGGGCAAAGTGGCATTTTTGCCTACAACTTTTAATGGAACGCTAGCGACAATCAATGAAATGATAAAAGGCTTTAAATCGATGACATTATTAGCAGGGATTAAAAGGCTATCTTCATCGACTTCATCTTTAAAGATGAGATTTTCCTCGCCCTTGCCATGATAATCGACATCTTCAAGCGTGTAACTACATGGTACAACAGCATTAAAATCGACATATAAATCAATGACGACCATCTCATCGTATTTTTGAACTTTTGCCACCGCATTGCATTGAGTGATGCGGCGGATATGTGAAGTATCAAATTGTTCATTAGAGAGGTCAATCAATTCTACAAACTCGTTAATTTTATCTGCGCTGAGCTGTCCAATATTAATGTCCATATTTATGCCCTTAAAATTGTTCCAAAACGCTTGTTAAGTTCAAATTTGATTTGATCTTCCACCAATGTTACTTCTTTATCACTGAGGGTATGATCAAAACTGCAATAAGTAATGTTGATGGCGAGCGATTTGTAACCTTTTTCGATGTTTTCACCTTTATAGACATCGAAAACATGAGTATCGATAACTAAACCTTTGCCGACTGATTTGATTAAGCGAAGTAAATCAAGAGCGTCCACTTCGTCTTTAACAATCAAGGCTAGATCGCGGCTGACGCTTGGGAATTTAGAAATGTTGCTAGATTTAACCTCTTTAGTCCTCAACTGTAAAAGTTCATCGAGAATAATTTCTAAAACAACAGCACTATTTTTTCCTATATCGTAAAACTCCTTCATTTTAGGATGAAGTTCGCCTAAGAAACCAATCGGTCTATTTTGAACGACGATTAAAGCACTTTTTCCTGGATGGAGTTCACTGACAGTTGTATTTTTTTCAAATTTGTATCGCGAATTATCGATGCCGATTACTTCCATGATTGCTTCCACTATTCCTTTAGCATCATAAAAATCATATGGGCGGCGCTTTAATTGATCTTGTTCTAAACATTCACCGAGCAAACAAACCGCCAAATGGTGCGTATTCGCACTTTTATCGCTTATTAGCGATGTTTCAAAAAAGGCGAGATTCTTGTTTTGGCGGGCGACATTGTATGAAGCTGACATTAAAAGAGAATGGATAACATTGGTGCGAAGTATGACATGGTCATCTGTTAAAGGATTGAGTAAGCGATATGGGTTTTCTTTGAAAAAAGAGTTGAAACATTGGGCTTCTTTTTCACTAATTAAGGAATATGTTAAACATTCATCTAACCCACGATTTAATAACATTTCTCTTAGGAAAGAGATTTTTTCTTGAACAGGGCTAAGTCGACCGACAGTTGTATCGAAGCGAGGAAGTCGAGCATCGATATGCTCGTAGCCGAGCAAGCGAATCACTTCTTCGCTTAAATCAGCATCCTCCTTGACATCGAGCCTAAAAGGCGGAACGGCACAAGTAAAAGAGCCATCATTTTTCATGTTGACGCGGAAATATAATCTCTCAAGAGTCTGCTTAATTTCATTATTCGAAAAAGTTGTTCCAAGGCGACCATTGATGCGCTCAGTAGACGATTTGATAACAATTTCTTCATATTTCTCGCTCTGGTAAACTTTTGTTTGAGAAAAATGTTGACCATCACAGAGCGTTTTAATTAAATAGGCCGCTAAATCGATTACTTGTTCCGATTGGAAATGATTTGTCCCTTTTACGAAGCGCATTGATGATTCAGAAGCTAAACCGAGGCGATTTGATGTATGGCGGATGCTCGCTCCATCGAAAGAAGCAGCTTCGATGACAATGTTGTGACTATTTTCATCGACAGCGCAGGCAAGCGAACCCATAATGCCACCTAAACACATCGGCTCATGGTGAGAACAAATGCAAATATCGCCTTTTTGCAATTGATATTCCTTTTCATCGAGAGCGATGAAAGGTCGCTCTAAATCATCTTCGGCGAATAAAGAGCGTTCGGGAAGTTTGTCCAGGTCATACATGTGAAGAGGCTGGCCGGTTAAAAGCATGACATAATTACCAATATCGACGATATTGTTAATGCTTCTTACTCCCATCGACATCAAAACTTGTTTCATCCATTTCGGTGAATTTTTGATTTTAATATCTTTAATTTCTTTGATAGAAAATTGAGAACATTTTGAAGTTTTTGAGCCAACTTTAAAATCAGTCTCAAAGTCTTGTAAAATTTCGACATACATTTCTTTAATCGGACGATTAAAAATAGCGCCGACTTCACGAGCGACATTGATAAGTGAAAGCAAATCAGGACGATTGGCTAAAACATTTAAATCGAGGCGAGTATCATCAAGACCTAAATATTCTAAAACTCGCTCTTCACCAACAGGGGAAGATTCATCGAGTTCTTCAATACCTGATGTTTGTTTTTCGTTCAAATACTTGCTCTCAACGCCAAGTTCAAGCAGCGAGCAGCACATACCTTCAGACTCAACACCGCGGATAATACTATGACCGATTTTTCCACCAGGCAGCACCGCTCCTTCGCGAGCAACAATAACTTTAAGACCTTTTCTTGCATTGGGAGCACCGCAGACAATTTGTTTGACGCCATATCGAGCACCTAAATCAACTTTTAAAACATGAAGATGGTCGCTATCTGGGTGCGGTTCACATTCGAGAATGTGACCGATTACAAGATTTGTACCATAACCTAGATGTGTAATCGATTCCACCTCGATACCAGCAAATGTCAACTTTTGAGCGACTTCTTCGGGAGTAAGGCCATCTAAATCAACGAATTGTTGCAAACTTTTATATGAAACGATCATGAATTTGTCCTCCTATACTCTCTTTTTAAATTGATGTAAAAAGCGTACATCGTTATTGAATAATTTACGAATATCGTCGATGCCATATCGAAGTAGGGCCACTCTTTCCGTTCCTAAGCCGAAAGCAAAGCCAGAATAGACATCGGGATCGTAACCATTCATTCTTAAAACATTGGGATGGACCATGCCACCACCTAAAATTTCAATATATCCTGTTCCTTTACACATCGAGCATCCTTTGCCACCGCAAGCTGCACATGAAATGTCGATTTCAACGCTTGGCTCGGTAAAGGGGAAGAAAGATGAGCGCAAGCGAATGCTGCGCTTTTCACCAAACATCTTTTTAACAAATAATTCTAAAGTGGCTTTTAAATGTGCCATATTGATACCTTTATCGACCACCAATCCTTCAACTTGAGAAAATTGATGTGAATGCGTAGCATCATCATCATCTCTTCGATAAGTTTTGCCTGGACAAATCATTTTGAAAGGCTGTCCTTTCTTTTGCTCCATAAAGCGCGCTTGAATAGCCGAAGTCTGGGTGCGCATTAGAAGGCTATCTTCGAGATAGAATGTATCTTGCATGTCGCGGGAAGGATGATCTTTTGGAATATTGAGCAATTCAAAATTATAGCGATCAGTCTCAACTTCTGGACCTTCAGCTACTTCAAAACCCATGCGCAGGAAAATATCAACGATTTCATCCTTGACGATATAATAAGGATTTTTTGCTCCGCAAGTATTAAATCGCCCTGGTAGAGTAATATCGATTTGCTCCGATTGAAGTTTTTTATTCAATTCTTCTTCAGCCAACTTTTTATTCAGCACTTCAAGTTTCTCACTAATAGCACCTTTAACTTTGCCCAAAGCTTGGCCAAATTCCCTTTTTTGTTCTGGCGGAAGTTGATTTAAAGCGATAGAGAGGGTTGACAACTCACTTTTTTTCGATAAATATTTGTTGCGGATTTCAACAACATCGGCGCAACTTTTTATTTGTTCAATGTCCTTTTGAGCTTCCGACCAAATTTGCTCAATTTTGTCTTTCATACATTCATCTCCGATAGATTTATTCATTATAACAAAGAAATGTTATAAGTGTTATTTATTTTAATGCGTACATCATGATTCCAGCGGCGACCGCTGCATTGATCGAATCGATGCTTGAAATTGGAATATAGATGAGTTTTTCAGCTAAAGCGAGTGTCTGCGTTGACACACCTCTTGCCTCTGAACCGATGACAAGAACAAAAGGTTTTTGGGCATAGATATCTCTAATATCCACTGCTTTTTCATCAACAACGCTTGCATAGATGTGATGCGTCGATTGAAAAGAGGCTAAGTTCCCTTCTAAAACTGGCAGAGCAAAAATCGCCCCTTTTGAACTAGCGATAACTTTAGGATTATACATCGAGACTGAACCAGGCGAATAAACAACTCCATCATAGCCAAATGCAAGAGCTGTCCGAATAATTGTCCCCATATTGCCGGGGTCGCTTATACCATCGAGATAAACAATTTTATCCATCGTGCGATGGTGATAATTAAACATTTTGCAAACAAAAACAATTCCTTGCGGTGTCGAGGTTGAAGACAATTTTTGAATAATTTCTTCGCTAACGATATATTGTGGGATTGTTTCATCGAGTTCAATCTCTTGACAAGTAAAAACTTCAACGACAGCTTGATATTTCAAAGCCATTTCTAAATCAAATCGCCCTTCGGCCAGAAAAAGCTGATATTGTTCTCGATATTTTTCTTGGTGGAGTTTAAAAGCTCTTTTGACTTTTTCATTTGTTTTTGAACTGATGTAATATTTCATGCGAATATCCCCTTTTTCAACTTATGGTGAAGCGTCTGGTAATATGGACAATATTTTATCACGATATCATAAAATTTCTTTGAATGATTAAAAACGAAATAATGTGCTAATTCATGGACGACGACCGAGTCGATAATATCGGGATGATAGTGATATAAAATTGTGCTAAAAGTTAAGGAATGCGTCCCACGCGAGTTTGAACCATAGCGGGAACTCATTTTTCTCGCTCGCACTTTGTAAGGCGGAGTAATACCCATTCTCGTTTCAAAGAAACGAACGCGTGATTCCAAATAGCGCTGAAAAAATTTTTTCATCTTGGCTTCAAATTCATCTTTATTTCGATAAGCAATCTGTTCGCCACTGACAAAAGAAAAATCTCCAGCTGGAAACGAAAGAGGTATTTTTTGTCCAAATAAATAAGCATAATCTCGACCAATCGGCTGGCTTTTTGTCGCATCAGCAATCAATTTAGCTCCGAATTTATTCAATCCTTTTTCAATCGTGAGTCTCGAAGTAAAACGCGGGCAACTGACATAAAAAGCGCCATCTCGATAACGGAAGCGAATGGTTTTCATTTTTCGATATGTAACGATGACGGGATACAAAGTTTCGCCAACGCAATAAGTAAATGGTTTATTCATATTTGTTATTATACCTTGAATGCTTTTTATTTTCTCATTAAAATAACAATCGTTTAAGAAGTTATGGAAAAAATATTGATATCAGCTTGTTTAGTCGGGGATAAAGTCCGCTATGACGGTCAAAATAACCGCTCCCCTTTGATTGAACAGCTGCTTGAAAAATACGAATTAGTTCCTTTTTGTCCAGAGGTTGAGGGAGGATTATCCATTCCAAGACTGCCCAATGAAATAAAGGGAGAAAAAGTTTATAATAAAAAAGGCGTCGATGTGACCCATGCGTTTATCAATGGAGCAGAAAAAGCTCTTAATCTCTGCTCGTATTTGAATATTCGTATCGCCATTTTAAAGGAGAAATCTCCTAGCTGTGGAACCCATCAAATCTATGATGGAAGTTTTACTTCCCGCCTAATAAATGGCGAAGGAATAACCACCAAAAAGTTAAAAGAAAAAGGGATTAGCGTCTATAGTGAAGACGAAATTCCCCTTTTGCTTCAAAAATAATAATTTTATCAATAATTATTTTGCTGGCGTTGATGATTTTCGGCTAATTTAAGATAATAAGCCACAACTAATTCCTCAATACGAAAACCGAGTGGATAAACTAAACTGAGAAAAGTGTTGAAAGCTGCTCGGTATTTTTTTTCGCTTGGATCTTTAGCAAATTCTACAATTTGGTCGTAGACTTCAATAAAAAGTTTTGAAGCATCAACTTTTAAATCATCGTACTCAAAAATGTGCGATTGAGCATGAATATCGATGCCGAGCGAGAGAAAAAAATGTAATCCATCAGCGAATTCATCGAGAACTTTTTGCTTAGGCTCCGCTCCTTTATTCGACCAATATTTAAAACAGCGACTAGCATTAGCGAGTTCAGCGACCTCAACTAAAAGAGCAAGGACTCTTTTATCGTGAGTTGTTTCGTATGACACTTGATGGAGAAGAGCAATTTCTTCATCGAGTTCTTTTTGTTTGATAAAAAGTTGGTCTAAATCAATTGTTGGCATAACTATCACTATAAAGTTTTAATGCGGTCAAGATGCCAAATCTCTTTCGCGTATTGTTCAATCGTACGATCAGAGCTGAAATAGCCGCTGTTGGCGATATTGATTAAACATTTTTTCACCCATGCATCTTGATCGCGATACATTTTTTCGATGCGCTCTTGCGCTTCGATGTAGCTGGCGAAGTCTTTTAAAATAAAGTAAGTGTCATTATGGTTCATGATTTCATCAAAAATCATGCGGAAACGATCTGGCTTAAATGTAACCCATGGTCCATTAAAGAGTGAATCCATAACATTTTTGATGCGGTGGTCGCTGTTGTAAATATCCCAAGGGTTATATGTTCCTTCGTTTTGATATTTCTCCACTTCTTCAACTCGAAGACCAAAAATTACAGCGTTATCCATACCTGCTTGTTCGACGATGTCGATATTAGCTCCATCCATCGTGCCAAGGGTCAAAGCTCCATTCATCATAAACTTCATGTTAGAAGTTCCGCTCGCTTCTTTGCCAGCGGTCGAGATTTGTTCAGACACATCGGCAGCTGGGATAATCATTTCAGCGAGAGTAACTCCATAGTTTTCAACGAAGACAACTTTGAGATATTTATTTGTTTCTTCATCGTTGTTGACAACATCCGCGACGGCTAAAATAAATTCGATAATTTTTTTAGCGTATACATAACTAGGTGCTGCTTTAGCACCAAAGATGAATGTGCGCGGATAAATCCTAAATGAAGCATCTTCTTTCATTCTTTGATAGAGATAAATGATGTGGAAAACATTGAGCAGTTGACGCTTATAAGCGTGTAAACGCTTAATTTGCACATCGAAAATAGAATCAATATCGATTTCAATTCCATAATTTTTTAGGACAAAATCAGCAAAAATGCGCTTATTTTCACGTTTGATTGTTTTGAGCTGTTTTAAAACTTTTTCATCGTTTTTAAATTTTTCAAACTTCTTGATTTTCTCGAAATGCATTATCCATTCATCACCAATTTTCGATGTGATAAGATCGGCGAGTTTTGGATTGGCATTCAATAACCAGCGGCGATGGGTAACGCCATTGGTTTTATTGTTAAATTTATCTGGCATATAATTGTAAAAATCTTTAAATGTGACAGTTTCAAGAATCTTAGTGTGAAGAGGAGCGACACCATTGACAGAGAAACAAGCATAAATCGCAAGGTTAGTCATGTGGATTTGGCCATCGCGGATGATACTCATGGTGTAGCGCTTATCATCAGGAATTTGTTTGCTATTCAATTCAATCATGAAGCGGCGATTAATCTCTTCGATAATCATATAACAACGAGGAATGAGGTTTTGCACATATTGAACTGGCCATCGCTCTAAGGCTTCCGGCATAACTGTATGATTGGTAAATGCCATACAGTGCGTCACTTCGTACCAAGAATCATCCCAACTCATCCCATAATCATCCATCATGATGCGCATCATTTCAGGAATGGCTAAAATCGGATGGGTGTCGTTGAGTTGGAAAACATATTGAGTGGAAATACCCTTAAGGGTACCATGGTGCTTGTAGTAAGAATTGATGGTGCTCTGAAGTCCTGCAGAGACGAGGAAATATTGTTGTCTTAATCGCAAAATGCGTCCCGCTTCAGTCGAATCATCAGGATATAACCCATGGCATAATTCTTTTAGAGCGTCGAGATATTCATCGAAGGAAATGTTTTTAGGGAGATTATCGCTTGGCTCAGCATTCCATAGGCGGAGATTGTTTGTTATGTGATTGTGATAGCCAACGACAGGAACATCATATGGAACAGCTCTTACACAAACAGCATTTGCTGTTTTCACACCATAAGTGCCATCGGGCTTGAGATAAGTTTCGGGGTTGCCGTTAAATTTAACTTCAACCGCATATTTAGCTCTTCTCACTTCCCAAACATTGCCATTGGTCAACCAAATATCTGGTAATTCTTTTTGTTTTCCACCATCGAGTTTTTGTCTAAAAAAGCCATATTCGTAGCGGATACAGTTGCCGTGCCCAGCGTATCCAAGTGAAGCGATTGAATCTAAAAAGCAAGCCGCCAATCGGCCAAGACCACCATTTCCCAATCCGGCATCGCTCTCTTGCTCTTCGAGTTCATGAATGTTGATGCCTAAATCATTGAGCCCTTCTTTTGCTACTTGGTAAATATCCATGTTTTGCATGGTGTTGACTAAGAGTCGTCCGATGAGAAATTCCATGGAAAAATAGATAAGAGTACGATCGTTATTTTCAATGGTCACATCATGTGTTTTGTTGTAATCCACATTTGCGTAATCGCGAACCATTTCGCCTAAAATCTGATATTTTTCTGTGATATGGGAATCTTCAACTTTAACTCCATATCGCTCAATCATGCGCTTTTTGTATTCTTTTTTGAATTCTTCTTTGTTTCTAAACATACATTAAATCCTTTTATTTTTTAGTTTTAGATGAACTGGTAGAGCCTTTTTTCGTTTTGGAAGTGCTCTTTTTAGCACTCTTTTTCACGCCAGTTGCTCTTTTCGGTTTTGTCTCAGCATTTTTTGTTTTTGCCTCGGCCTGTTCAAATGCAGGTTCGGTAACTACTTTTGCCTTCTTGCGAAAAATACAAGCTCCAAAACTCGCAAGCTTGATGCAAATATGATAAGGCTTATTTTCTGGCCCGCCTGGATAAGATGTCACAGGCAAACCGTTGTACTGATTAAAACCACCGTAGACGTCCTTATCCGAGTTAAAAATTTCTTCATATTCCCCTTCTTCAAGAATTGGGACGTCGTAATAATCATAAAAATATGGCGTCATGTTGTAAACAAAAACTAAAACATCATCATCTACTTTTCTTTGAAAAGCAAAGACTGATTGGTCAGCGTTGTCAACCATTAACCATCTGAAAGTTTCAGGATCATATTCTCGAACATGCATCGCTTTTTCGTGTGCGTAGATGAGATTAAGATCGCGAACTAAACGCGACACTGAATCGTGTTTTGGGAATGTCTTTAAATTCCATGGAAGAGATTTATTTTCGTTCCATTCATCAAAACTGCCGAGTTCATTGCCCATAAAATTGAGTTTTTTACCTGGATGACCGAATTGATAAGTAAATAAATTTCGTAGAATAGCGAATTTATTGTCATAATCGCCCCAGAGCTTATTGATTAAAGTTCCTTTGCCATGAACGACTTCGTCGTGAGAGAACGGCAACAAGAAGTTCTCGCTGTAAAAATATGCCATGGAGAAAGTTAATTTGTTGTGTTCCCACTTCTTGTAAATCGGATCTTTCGAATAATACTTTAATGTATCATTCATCCAGCCCAAATCCCATTTGTAATCAAAACCTAAACCATCCCATTCAGTCGGTTTAGTCACGCCTTGATAATCGCTGCTATCTTCCGCAATCATCATCACGGTGTTGTGAGCGATATGAATTTTGGCGTTCAAACGCTTGACAAATTCCACTGCTCCTTCGTTTTTCCCAATTGATTTATCGCCGTTGTAGAAAATAATATTGCTCACCGCGTCGACGCGGATACCATCAAAGTGGAAATAATCGATAAAATAATTGACCGCTGACATCAAAAAGGAACGGACGGGATCTTTGCCTAAATCAAAGTGAAGTGAACCCCAAGGGGAAACTCTCCATTTGTCAGAATATTCAAATAGTTTTGTACCATCAAATTCTGCAAGGGCCCATTTATCTTTGGCAAAGTGAACTGGTGCAAAGTCGAGAATGACTCCAATTCCAGCTTGGTGTAATCTGTCGATTAAACTCATCAGTTGGAATGGATTGCCATAGCGAGAATCAACGGAATAAAAACCAGTCGCTTGATATCCCCAACTACCGTCGAAAGGATATTGAGTAATCGGCATAATCTCGACATGCGTAAAACCTAACTCTTTGACATATGGAATAAGAAAATCAGCGATTTCTTCATAACTGAGAATATGTCCATCGTCGCCTCGACCTTTCCACGATCCTAAATGCATCTCATAAATAGACATCGGCTGGTCGAAATTGCGCGTCCTTTTCCAAAGCCATTCATCATCGTGCCAAATAAAATTGTTAATGTTAAACAATCTCGAACATGTTCCTGGGCGCATTTCGCTGTAGAAAGCGAATGGATCAGCTTTGTCGACATATCGCCCTTTGGCGTTTTTAAAATGAAATTTATAATTCTGGTAGTTAGAGAGATTAGGAATAAAGATTTCCCACACTCCCGCTTCATCGACGCGATTCATTTTATGCTGAGTGACATCCCAATTATTCCAATCGCCGATGACCGAAACATCATCTGCCATCGGTGCATAAAGACGAAAAACGACGCCATCTTGTCCATTCCAGTTGACAAAATGTGCGCCGAAGTATTTGTAAGCTTCAATCGTTTGACCCATTAAAAAGTCGTAGAGTAAACCATATGCCATATTAATTTTT
>CASEYK010000017.1 GCA_949292105.1 uncultured bacterium | reverse complement strand
TAGACGCAATATCAATTAAAGTGGTTTTCGGAATCCCGCTTTTATTGGATAACGCATAAACTGTTGTTTTTTTAAAAGCTAATAAATCTAAAAATGTCATACCAATATTATATCGGTATACCGACCTAAAAACAACAAATTGATTTAACTTATTCATAGTCATTATGTTGCCGCTTAATTAAAATAAAATTGTGGATTCATAAGGATATCTTTTCTAGTAGAGATACGTTTTGCTAGTAGGCTTTCATTTTTCTAGTAGAACCAAAATTCTAAAATCCGTAGATTCAAATCAATTTTTCTCTACTAGCAAGACGCTTGAAATGAAAAAATGCCCGATTTCTCGGACAAATATCGCTCACTTTGATACCTTTGCTGAACTAAATGGGGTTCAGTTCATCTTTGTATCAAAATGTTAGTTATAAGATGGTGGAGCTGAAGGGGCTCGAACCCTCCACCTCTTCCATGCCATGGAAGCGCTCTTCCAGATGAGCTACAGCCCCATATGTTGCGAAATAGATTATACAAACAAATGGTTTGATAAATCAAGAAAAACATATTGATTGTAAAACAATATGCAATGTGTAACAAACAATCTTAAAATGAAAGAAGAGGTATAAAATTATGAATCCAATATTTACAAGAGTCAGTACGCGTGAATTTACCGACGAACCAATTACCGATGAAGAAATTGAACTGATCTTAAAAGCTGCCATGCAAGCACCAAGCGCTAGAAATGGACAGCCGTGGGAATTTTATGTCATTAAAAACAAGGAAATTCTCAATGCTTTGGGCAATTCATCACCATATAGCAAAATGTGCGCACAGGCCGCTATTGCTATCGTTCCCTGCTATCGAAAAGAATCAATCTCCCCACATTTTCATGATATTGACCTCGCTGCTAGCACCGAAAACCTTTTATTAGAAGTTGAAGCCTTAGGCCTTGGGGCGGTATGGGTCGGTGTATCGCCGATTGTTGAAAGAATGCAAATAATGAAAGATATTCTTTCCATTCCTGATGAATTAGAGCCTTTTGCCCTCATTCCAATTGGCCACAAAGCTCATCAAAAAGAGCAAACATCAAGATACGACAAGACAAGAGTTCATTATATAAAATAAAGAAACCATAATGGTTTCTTTTTTTGAATGTTCTGGCGACCTCCTCGAGGGTCGAACTCGAAATCTATCGCTTAGGAGGCGATTGCGTTATCCATTACGCTAGGAGGTCGGATGAGATTATTTAATCCCACCTCGTCTACATAACTTATACAACATTCTTTTTCTTTAAATCTTGGAGGAAAAATTCAAGGATATCATGGTAGACAATTTCTTTTTGTTCCTCGAGAAGTATTTCGTGTCGCATGCCGTCGTAAACTCTTGAAGTTACGTTTTGAATTCCTAGTTTTTTATACATTTTTTCTAGCTTTAAAACGTCTTTCCCGTAATGAGTAACTGGATCGCCACTACCAGAGACAATAAAAATATCTAAATCTTTACGAATCTTATTAAGAAACTTTTTTTTATGTAAACGATTTACACCCTTTAATAGTTCTAGACAAAAACCATTGGTAGGCCCATATCCGCATAAAGGACTATCAATATAATCTTTGACATTATTCTGATTAACAGATATCCAATCATAAGGGGTGAGAGGATTCTCAACCTTACTGTTAAATCCACCAAAAATTAATTTATTTAAAAATTTAGCTTTTTTATCGCGATTTTTTTTGTTAACTACAATTTTTGCTATTGTATAGCCAATTGGTGTCAACCAATTTTTAGCCATTGAGCCACAGAGAACAACTTTAGAAACGTGTTCTGTATATCTTTGAATATAATCTTGGCAATAAAGCGATCCCATACTGTGCGAAAAAATAAATGTTGGCCTTGCGGAAACTCGTAATTTATTGACCAAAGCATCAACAGCCTGCACTTGTTTTCTAAAAGCAGATTTAGGAACGATGCCTAAATTAGACAAATCTGGTAAAACATTCAATCCTTGCCCAAAATTATCCAAGGCATAAACATTAAATTTATGCTTATTCAAAAATCTAGCAAAATCGTCATACCTATCTGTATACTCTTCCATTCCTTCCATAATCACAACATTAGCAATGCTATCTTCAACAGTCCAAGATAGCCCAAAGGAAATAGTATCTTTGACCTTAACATAAATTTGTTCTTTTCTCGTCATAAGTTTATTCTCCTAATCTTCATCATATCCATGAGGATTATGGCTCTGCCATAGCCATGAATCACGGCATGCATCTTCTATATTCAGTTTAGCCTTCCAATGCATTTCATTCCACGCTTTATCACAATTGGCATAATTTTCATCGACATCGCCGGGACGTCTTGGAGCGATGACATATGGAATAACGAGGTGATTAGCTTTCTCAAAAGCATGAACTAATTCAAGAACAGAAGTGCCTTTGCCTGTTCCTAAATTATATATGACTAATCCTGGTTTTTCTTCTAATTTTTTTAGTGCGGCGAGATGCCCGCTCGCTAAATCGACAACATGGATATAATCGCGAACACCAGTTCCATCGACCGTTTTATAATCGTTGCCATTAACATTTAAATGTGGAAGTTTACCAACTGCGACTTGTGTAATGTATGGCATTAGATTGTTAGGAATACCTTGAGGATCTTCCCCAATAAGGCCACTGCTATGAGCACCAATTGGATTAAAGTATCGTAAAATAGCAATGTTGGCTTGCGGATGGGTTTTAGCATATTCATTGAGCATCAATTCAATATCAACTTTAGTTTGCCCGTAAGGATTGGTACATCCACCAATTGGATCAGTTTCATATAGCGGCACTCTTTTAGGAACGCCATAGACAGTGGCGGAAGATGAAAAAACTAAATTGTTTACACCATACTCTTCCATTAATTCGAGAAGAATTCGGCTCGAGCCAATGTTGTTTGAGCGATACAATTCTGGTTTTTCAACACTTTCTTTGACGCTTTTTAAACCCGCGAAATGAATAACGCTGTCAATGTCATATTTTTGAAATATTTGACGCATTTCTTCTTTGTTTTGCACAGATATTTGATAAAAAGCTGGTTTTTTGCCGGTAATTTTTTCAATTCGATTGAGAACTTCTAATTTAGAGTTAGATAGGTTATCAACGATAACAACATCATACCCGTGGTTAAGCAATTCTACGACTGTATGTGAACCAATATATCCAGTTCCACCAGTGACCAAAATTTTCCCCATAATTATCTCCTTTTTAATTGTTCAAGCAATAATTTGTTTGCAATCGCCGGATTTATTTTGCCGCCTGTTTTTTTCATCAATTGGCCCATTAAAAATCCAACCACACGGTCGCGACCATTTTTATATTCAGTTATAGACTGTGGATTATTGTCTAACACTTCATTGATTAAAACAACAATCTCATTTTCATCTCCAATCATATCTTTAGATATGTCTTTGCTCAATTCTTTGACACATAAAGATGGATTTTCTAAAAGTTTATTAAAAATTTCTCTGGCATGTTTATTTTGAATAGTACCATTCTCAATCAATTTAACAAGTTCAGATAAAGACTCGGGCTGAATAGGGAAATCAGCAATTGACATATTGTTCTTATTTAACACCGATTGAATATCGCCGATAATCCAGTTAGCAATCAGTTTATAAGATGCGCCGTCTCTAGTTGCTCGGTCGAAATAATTTGAAATATCTTTGTTACTAATAAGAATGTTTGCGTCATATTCGTTTAAACCCATATCGCGATAACGCTTAAGCTTAGATTCAGCGAGTTCATTCATAGTCTCAATGGCATCTTGAATAAAAGTTTCGCTCAAACGAATCGGAGTAATATTAGGCTCAATAAAATATTTGTAATCAACCGCATCCGTTTTGACGCGCATTAAAACGGTTTGTTTGCTCGCTTCATCGAAACGCCTTGTTTCTTGTTGAACTTCTTGACCGTTTGAAGCTAGTTCAACTTGTCTTTTGTATTCAAAATCAATAGCTTTTTGCACATTGGCAATACTATTTAAATTTTTAATTTCAACTTTTGTCCCAAATGTCTCGCTTCCAACTGGGCGAATCGATATATTGACATCACATCGAAGCGATCCTTCTTCCATTTTGCCATCACTGACATCTAGAAAAGTAACAATAGAACGAATTTGTTCAACATATTTGCTAGCTTCTTCACCGCTTCTTATGTCAGGTAAGGAAACGATTTCAATAAGCGGTACGCCAGCTCGATTGTAATCGAGCAAAGTACAATCATATGAATGGAGTTGTTTGCATGTATCTTCCTCCATATGAAGCCTTTCAATGCGAATTTTTTTATCTACACCGCCAACATTAACGGTTAGATATCCATTTTTACCAATTGGGCGATGCTGCTGTGTGATTTGATAGCCTTTTGGTAAATCGCTATAGAAGTAGTTTTTGCGGTCAAACCATAATTCTCTATCAATATCCATATGAAGAGCATGTGAAACACGGATGGCATTAATAACTGCTTGTTTGTTAACAGTTGGCATAGTGCCAGGAAACGCTAAATCGAGTGGAACGGTTTGTGTATTGGGCTCATAACCAAAACTGACTGGGGCTGAAGAAAACATTTTCGACTTTGTTTTCATCTCGACATGAATTTCAAGTCCAATGACGGCTTCATAATCCATAATTATCGTTCCTCCTTAGCATATAAGTTATAAAATCCAGTCTCTTGTTCAAGGGCAAGACCAGCATTTAAGACTTTATCTTCTTCAAAAGCTCGGCCGGTAAAATTACCACCAAACGGCAACAAAGAATCAAAACCAATTGGAATTGTTAAAGACGGAAGACCAGCAAAATTGGCTAAAACGAGATGGTTATCAGCAATGAGATATTCATTGGATAACTTATCTGACGCAGCATCAAAAAGAGGTGCTGTAGTTGGAGCAGCTGGCAAATAAATCAAATCATAATTAGAAAGTAATTCGTTGAGTTTATTAACGATTAGTCTTCGGCATTTTTGTGCTCTTAGGAACAATTCATCTTGATTTTCTCTCAAAAGAGAATAACTGCCAATTACAAAGCGTCGGCGAATAAGTTCGGAAAAGCCTTTGGTACGAGCTTTTTCCATTACTTCTTCATATGTGTCGCCTTCAAATCTTGGCCCAAATTTAATTCCATCCAAATTGGCGTTATTGCTCGTGGCTTCTGCGCATGAAATAACGATATAGGTTGGATAGATAGCTCTTAACAACTGCTCATCAAATGAAACAAAATTCACGATTGCTCCCATAGCTTTTAAACTTTCAATGGTTTTTAAAAAAGCAAGTTTAATTGCCTCTTGATCAATGCTATCGATAATCTCTTTGATAACCGCAATTTTATATCCTTTGATATTGCCTTTCACAAGTTTTCGATAATCTTTAACTTCAACAGTAGAAGATGTTGAATCTTTATCATCGCGACCCGCTAAGACATTTAACAAAGTAGCGGCATCTTTTACACTACGAGTAAAATAAGCAACATGATCCAAAGATGGAGCAAACGGGAATAAGCCATATCGAGAAATTCTTCCCCATGTTGGTTTAAATCCGACTAAACCAGAATACGACGCCGGTTTTCGAACACTATCACCAGTATCCGATCCGAGAGAAAAAGGAACTAAACCACTGGCGACCGAAGCAGCAGAGCCACACGACGAACCACCAATCATGTGACGATGAGATGGATCATATGGATTATAAGTTTTACCTTTTCGACCTGTTGTCCCAGTTCCACCCATTGCCAGTTCGTCAAGTGTTGCTTTGCCGACTAAAATAGCTTTTTTATTTTGAAGTCGCTGATAAACTTCACTTGAGTATATAGGAACATAGCCGTTAAGAATATTGCTCGAGCCACTCGTTTCTATTCCCACAGTTGAAAAATTATCTTTAAGTACATATGGAACGCCCCACAAAAGGTTATCTTCTTCAACAACTGTTAATTTGCTCGCTTCTTCAATCGCTTGTTTTTCTAAAATCATCTCGAAAGCATTATTGTCATCTTGTTTCATTAATTCGATGACTTGGCGAACAACATCGAGGGGTGTTAAAAGTTTGTCAACATAAGCGCGATGGAGTTCTTCGATTGTTAAAACACCAAATTTTTTCATACTATCCCACCACCTTTGGCAAACGAATTTGTCCATCGACAACATCGTGAGCATTTTTTAATGCATCTTCTTGGCTAAGAGGGATTGAGGGAACATCTTCACGCAAATAAGAAGTCGAACATTCAAAAGGAAAAGTCATCGGTTCAAGTTGATCGACGCCTTTAATGGCGGAGATGATTTCCATTTGTTCAGTAATAACATTAAACTCTTCGAGAAGCGTTTTATATTCAGCATCGCTCATATCAAACAAGAGTTTGTGAGCAGATTCTTTTAAAACTTCAAGCGTAACTTTCTTCATATAATACCTGCTTTCTAAATCGCCTTTTATATTAGCACAACGATATTTTATATAAAATATACCATAATTGTTGTAGGTTATTTTATTAATTCTAAAAATTCCTCTTCATTCAAGACTGGAATATTCAGTTGCATGGCTTTGTCAAGCTTAGAACCAGCCTCAACACCGGCGACGACGACATCCGTTGCTTTGGACACTGAACCAGTGACCTTTGCGCCGAGATTTTCTAATATTTCTGTTGCTTCTTTTCTTCCGTATGAAGATAAAGTTCCAGTCAAAACAACAGTCTTGCCGGAAAAATAAGAATTGGCAGATTGTGATGTTGAACCTAGATAATTAAAGTTTAATCCAGCCTGTTTTAATTTCTCGATAAGTTGAAGATTCTTTTCATCTTTAAAATATGTAAACAATGAGTGGGCCAAAACTGGTCCAACATCTTGGATTGATAGAAGTTCTTCTTCACTAGCATTCATCAAATTCTCTAAGTTTAGATACTTGCGAGATAAGGTCTTAGCCATTTTTTCTCCCACTTCTTTAATTCCTAATCCAAATAGAAGTTTTTCCATCGAATTGTTTTTGCTGTTTTCAATAGCGTTAAGAAGATTATCAATAGACTTAGACTGCCAACCATCAAGGGCAATAACTTGATCACGATAATTAAAAAGTGTGTAAATCTCCGCTATATTAGTGAAAAATCCTTGATTAAAGAACTGTTCTACAACTTTTTCACCCATACCTTCGATGTCCATGGCATCGCGAGATGAAAAGTGAATAATGGATTCAATTTGACGAGCTAAACAATGGGGATTGGTACAAAAATGCATGGCGTCAATTTTTTGCAAAGGCGCTCCGCACACTGGACAATTATCAATCATAACAAAAGGTTTTTCTTCACCATTTCTTTTAGAAGGAAGAGGTCGGACAACTTCGGGTATAACATCACCCGCTTTTCTTAATACAACCATATCGCCTATCATCAAATGTTTTTCGGCGATAAAATCTTCATTATGTAGCGTTGCTCTTTGCACTAGAGATCCAGCGACTCGCACCGGTTCTAAAACAGCATTAGGAGTTATTTTACCAGTGCGGCCAACAGTAAAAACAATATCCAATAGTTTAGTTTGCACTTCTTCTGGAGGAAATTTGTAAGCAATGGCCCATCTTGGTGTTTTTGATGTATATCCAAGCTTATCGTAGAGCGACATATCATCAACTTTAATAACAATGCCGTCAATATCATAAGGCAGCGAATTTCTCTTTTGAGTATATTCTTCAATGTAAGTTAAAACTTCTTCGATGCCAAAACATTTTCTTCTCTCTTTATTTGTCTTAAAGCCCAGACTGTCGAGCATATCAAGCGCTTGTGAATGATAACGAACGCCGAAGTCTTTGGCGTTAACAAAATAATACCAAAAAGCATCTAAGTTTCGACTCGCCGCTATCGAGCTATCGAGTTGACGAATACTGCCTGCTGCTGCATTGCGAGCATTAGCAAAAAGAGGTTCATGATTTTGTTTTCTTTTCTCGTTTAGTTGCGCTAGCGTTTGTTTTGGCATAAAAACCTCACCGCGAACTTCACATTCATCTTCCAAATTGATATGGGTAGGTATTGATTTGATTGTAATGACATTAGATGTGACATCTTCACCGACTACACCATCACCTCTTGTCGCAGCGTAGATGAGATTTTTTCGATATAGAAGAGACATTCCCAAGCCATCAATTTTCATTTCAGCCATATATTCAATTTTGTCTTTGCCAACAACTTCTCGAATTTTTCGATCAAAATCGCGCAAGTCATCTTCATTGAATGCATTAGCGAGAGAAAGCATACTTCGCTTGTGCGTAATTTTTTGAAATTCATCTTGGACCATCCCGCCAACTCTTTGTGAAGGACTTAGAGGTGATTTGTATTCTGGATGTTCCTCTTCCAAGCGGATGAGCTCTTGCATAAGACCATCATATTCAGCGTCGCTAACAGTAGGATTATCTTCAACATAATATTGGTAATTATATTTATCGAGTAATTGTCTCAATTCATCGATTCTTTTTTCGACATCGTTCATGATTTATGGCCTCCTTTAGTCAAAGATGGGTGGCTGCCCAATAAGGATTTTAATCCATGTTGTTCAAAGTCAACAGTAATAATTCCATCACCCTCAATGGCGACGACTTTACCGACACCTAAAGTTTTGTGAATGACAATATCGCCTAACTCCCAGCCGATGTTGTTTGTAGTCGTCTGTGAGAATGTTTGGCGAATTGGAGTTTCTTGTGAAAAATAACCACTATCATCATCTTCAAAATGATATTCCCTCACTTTTTTCTTAGAAGTGAATGAATAATCGCGAGTTTCAAGACTTGGTAAATTTAATCCACTTTCTTTAATAAAAAATGAAGGAGCTAATTCTCCACCAGCGACATATGAAAAACCTTGTGAATAGGTAATATACAATCTTTCTTTCGCTCTTGTGAACGCCACATACGCAAGGCGTCTTTCCTCTTCCATGCTTTCATATCCACCTTCGGAAATAGAACGATTATGTGGAAAAATACCTTGATTAAATCTAACAACAAAAACAACTGGATATTCTAACCCCTTAGCGGTGTGGGCTGTCATAAGCGTAAGCATATCACCACCAACCATTTCATCTTGGGCACTCATTAAAGCAATATTTTGTAAATATTCTTCAAATGAAGCTTCAGGATTGTTATAAAAGTAAGATCTCAAATCAGCAAATAAAGCGCGAACATTTTCAATGCGGTCTTCACCTTCATCTTCTTTAGCTAAATAATCCAAATATCCAATTGAAATCACCATGTCTTCTAATATTTTGGCAAAGGCCTCTTCGTTTTTTTGAATATCTTCTTCTGCTTTTTTAAGAGTAAAAAGAAGAATCTTAAGCGAATTTATTGTTTTTGGTGTCAGTTTCGAAACACCATTATTATTCGTTTCCAAACTACTAACATACTCATAAATTGATTTATTAGAGTCTCTAGCTTCTTGCTTGATAATATTGATTGTTGTTTCGCCGATTTGTCTTCGAGGCACATTGATAATTCTTTCAAATGAAATATCATCGGAATGATTAACAATTAAATTGAAATACGCCAATATATCTTTTACTTCTTTTCTTTGATAGAATTTCACATTGCCATAGATACGATATGGAATATTAAAAGCGGTAAGTTCTTGTTCAAATTCAAGAGTCACATAACTCGAGCGGTAAAGAACCACAATATCTTGATAAGCATAAGAGCCATTGTCATGTAGCATTTTTATTTCGCGAGCAACCCATTTCGCTTCTGCTCGATTTGAGCCTAACCCTTTTACAATAATTGGCTGCCCAATATTATTAATCGAGTATAAATCTTTTGGAATGCGCAAACGATTATGAGCAATTAATTTGTTGGCAGCATTCAAAATAGTTTGTGTTGAACGGTAATTGCGGTCTAAAACAATAGAAGCGATGTTTTTATGTTTCTTATTTAAATTTAAAATAATGTTTTGATTAGCCCCTCTCCATGTGTATATTGTTTGGTCTGGGTCGCCAACAACATAAAGGCTTGTATCAGGCGTCATTAAATATTCAACTAAGCGATATTCAGAATCATTTGTATCTTGAAATTCATCGATTAAAATATGTTGAATACGGTTTTGCCATTTGATGCGAATTTCTGGATAATTCTTGAGGATTTGATTAGTTTTTAATAATAAATCATCAAAATCTAAACCATACATTCGGTTTTTTTCTTGCTCGTATAACTCATAAACTTCTTTGCACTGTCGAGCGATTTCTCCTTCTATCTCTTTCTCGCTAATATCATCTGGATACTTCTCTTTAAGCTTCATTGAACGAATAAATGAGAGCGATTTATTAACAAGAGGATCACTTTTTTTAAGTCCCATTTCTGAGACGATATCTTTGACTATTTTAGTCTGGTCATCTTCATCATAAATGGTAAAAGAGAGAGGATAGTCTAACACGCTGATTTCGTGTCTTAAAAAATAAGCGCAAAAAGAATGGAATGTTCGAATCAAAAGTTTAGAAGAAACTTCCGGAATAAGTTTGACGATTCTTTCTTTCATCTCGTTAGCTACTTTATTGGTAAAAGTAATAGCTAAAATATTTTCCGGTTTAACATCCATTTCTTCTAATAAAAAGGCAATTCGATAAGTCAAAACTCTGGTTTTACCAGAGCCTGCACCAGCAACAACACGAACATGTTGTTCTTTGGTTGTTACAGCTTCTAATTGATGATCATTTAAATACTGTGAAAAATCCATATATTGTTTACAATATATTATCACATTTTGCCTTGCTTTTTTCAATAAAGAGATAAGCAACTTAAAAACCTATATTGCGATTAAATTCACTTAGCAAAAAGTTTACAACTTCTTCGCTACCTAATGCTTTATCGACTACACATTGATTAACAATTTTAAATAATAATGGGACACCTTCAACACAGATAATAGCTGAGTCATCTAGACATCTTGGTATGCTAGAAATGTAATGAATAAAATAAAGAGGGACGAGATTAAAAAGAGTAAAACTGATGACAAAGTTCTTGATTTGTTGACAGTGAAGACATTGAATTTGATAAATATACACATAGTAAATCTCATCATTTTGTCTTAACATTTCTTCCCATTTAATTTCTCGATGAGATACATCCTCGTAGGTGAAATCACAAGAACCCTTTGAAAGTTCATAATATGGGCAGGTACAAGCTCCAAGGAAAAGAGTAAGGACTAAACAAACTAGTTTTCGCATACTCATATATAGGCAACAATTTTTAGAAATTGTGCTAAAATATGTCCATGGCCTTATTCAAAAAGAAAGAAACGCTTGTCCAAAACATTACATATATGGCGATGATGGCAGCGATAAATGTTGTTTTTGTCTTGCTGACTACATTTGTTCCCGTCTTGATGTTCTTGATTATTTTCGTGCTTCCTTTGACGAGTACAATTGTGACTCTTTACTGCAAAAAGAGATATTTTGCCATTTACGCTTTAGCAACGGTCGGCCTTTGTATGCTCGTCACATTCTGGAATATATCAGATACACTTTTTTATGTAATCCCTTCCATTGTTTCCGGATTCTTATTCGGCATAATGATTATCTACAAAATTCATTCTCTGTGGATTATTTTCTCAACCGCCTTAGTTCAACTTATATTTTCATACCTAATGATACCGGTTGCTGAGTGGATTACAGAAGTGAACATTATCAATGTTTTTGCAAGTGCCTTTGGTGTTAGCAACTTTGTTTATTTGGATTATCTTGTTCCATCATTTATCTTTTTCTTGTCATTAACTCAATCTGCTTTTTCCTATATCGTTATCAAAGAAGAACTCCCTAAGTTCAATTATACTGTTGTCGACCACCGCTTTTATTTATGGTCATCATATGTTGGACTAGCGGCAAGTGCTTTAATAATTATTATCTTTGCTTTCATTTATTGCCCCATCGCTTTTTTGTTCATGATGGCGCTTATCTACTTTTCGATGTACATCTTAATCGATACCATTGTAAGAGGAAATAAAGCAAGTTGGATTGCACTTCCAATCGTTGGTTTTGTTTCCATACTTATCTTTGCTAGTTTATACTCTCTTATCAAAGCACCAGCGAACTATTTGTTGCTTTCAATTTTCTTTATTTCAATCAGTTTAGTTGGGTTTTGCCAGGATTTAACTAATTATGTACAAGAAAAGAAAAAGAATAAACAGGTTCAAAATAGCAATATAACTCAGCTAAATAATGAGTAAATGATTTATAAAACGCAACTTAGTGTTTTATAAAACAATTAAAAAAGATACAATAAAAAGCGAGGACTTATGGCAGGTTTTTTCAAAAGTTTTGGAAAAGGAATCCTATACTGTTTATTTCTTCCTTTTGTTATTGCCATTTTAGCCATCTACGCAGTTTTTGGACTTTTAATTTTAATCGTTTTGTTTCTTAAAAACATTATCTTGTTTTTCCGAGGAAAATCTATCTTCAGTGATTTAGAAGAAGACATACAAGCAAAAGCAATTATTGATGCTAATAAAGCAGCAGCTCAACAAATATTAGCGAACCAATTAAATCCGACTGTCCCTGTATCTAATACGACAAATACTACGACAACAACAAATAACATTTTTATTGTTAGCCCAAATGATTTAAATGGTATTCAAAACCCCGAACAACTCTTAAAAAAAGTTCAGGCTATCGATAATCAAAGTGATACAGTCTTAATTGGAAACGAAAGTGATAATATCAAAATGATTGAAAGTGGACCAATAACCACTACCGCCGAAGAGCCTAACGACCAAGAAGATAATATTGTTTTAAGGCGTGACGGTGGTGAAACAAATAATCCGTATAATCAACCCGCCGAGAAAGAACCGATAATTATCGAAGAGCCTGAGGAAGTTAAAATCAACGAGCCGACAAAACCAAAAGAAACAGTAAAACCGATTGATGTCGGAGTTGGATTTTATGAGCCGAAGCAAGGACATTTTGATCAAGAAGATGACTTTGAAGAAGATGAAGATGAAGGTGATAACAACAATGGTGTTTCTATTTCTTCTTTCAAAGAAAGGGGTAAAAAATAATGAACGCTATTTTAGTTCAATTGTCTGAAAATGACAAACGCTTAATCTTTGCCCTTTTGCTTATTCTTATTTTAGTTTTTGTCTTAATTGGTTTTATTGGCATGTGGATTTCCAAAGTCATGAAATGGCAAGGAAAGAGAATGGACACTCTCGTCCACGATGCTGTAGTCACGAAAGTTATTACCGATAAAAAACATTTAATCAGGTATGGGCGCAAAAAAAATTGGAGACAATTTTATAAACAAGCATGGGTGCCACTCATTATAGTGATGGCAAGTTTTTTGGTTCTTTTGATTACCTGTTTAATTCGCAATGACTTCCACTACGACATCTTTGATTATGAAACAACAGGTATAGGAACCATTCTTTTTGTATGGGATTTTAATGATCCAAATATTTATGTTAATTGGTTCGGAATTCGTATTATTGCTGATTGGCCACCGCTTGTTCATTCACCGACTTTCAAAATTGAAGCCTTAGGATCATACATATTTGTGCCCACTTTTTTGGTTGGGGTCATTTGGTATTTAATCGCTATTCAATGCTTGATAGCTCGCAGTTATCGCTTATTCAAATTGAGCCATTCTATTTTTGAAAAAAGTTTGGAAGGATACAACCAAAACGATTTTACGAATATCCCGCTCTCTGCTTTTCCTAATCCAACTAATCCAAATTTGGGCGCCGTACAGCAACCGCAAAATAACCAAGTTAATAATCAACAAGACCCTACCTCTGCTCAACCAAATGAAAGACCTCCACTCGGTGGAGGCCAATCAAACTCAAATCCTTAATGCTGGTTTTAGTGTAAAAAGACAATCACTAATTCAATAACTAAATATAGAACTAATAAACAATCAACAATTATTAAAAGCCAAAGCAAACGAAAACGAGACTTTTTTCGTCTTGCATATTCTTCTTCAGTAAGAGGAGCAGTCTGTTTTTTCATAATATCTATCTACATTAATATTTTATCGTATTTGATGTGCGAGGATAAGGTTGAACATCACGAATATTTTGCATACCAGTTACATACATCAATAATCGATCAAAGCCAATTCCGAAGCCAGAATGAATGCATCCTCCATAGCGGCGTGTGTCTAAATACCAATCTAGTTCATCCTTGATACCGAGTTTTATCATTTTATTGCATAAACGCTCATAATTTTCTTCTCTTTGTGAACCGCCAACTAATTCACCGACAGCTGGGACAAGCAAATCACAAGCAGCAACTGTTTTTTGATCAGGATTTTCTTTCATGTAGAAAGCTTTAATTTCTTTAGGATAATCAATTAAAAATACTGGCCCTTTAACAATTTGTTCAGTGATATATTTTTCATGTTCTGACTGTAAATCCATGCCCCATTCGATGTTACTATTTTCAAATTTGTGACCATTAGCAACCGCTTCTTTTAACAGCTCAATTGTGCGAGTGTATGTCATTCTTTTAAATTCAGAATGCAAAACATGTTTTAATCGTTCGATAAGAGTTGAATCAATCATTGTATTAAAGAAATTCATTTCATCAGGGCATTTATCAAAAAGTGTTTGAATACAATATTTAACGCATGCTTCGATAACATCCATATTCTCATTTAAATCGCAAAAAGCCATTTCAGGTTCAATCATCCAAAATTCTGATGCGTGGCGGATGGTATTAGAATGTTCTGCTCTAAAAACAGGACCGAATGTATAAACTTTGCGGAAAGCAAGAGCAAATGGTTCAACATGTAATTGCCCTGTAACTGTTAAATTGACGCGTCGGCCATAGAAAGAATTTTCATCTTTTTGATCGTGCGTGACAACATCAAAAACATTGCCAGCACCTTCACCATCATTCGTGGTGATAATCGGTGTGTGAACATACATGAAGTCGTTGTCTTGAAAAAATTGGTGAATTGCCATACTAAGCACATTTCGCACGCGGAAAAGTGCATTGAATGTATTAGCGCGCGGGCGCAAATGAGCAATTTCTCTTAAAAATTCAAACGAATGTCTTTTCTTTTGTAGGGGATAATCATCCATAACATCCCCGTTGAGTTGACAAGAGAGCACTTTAATTTCTAATGGTTGCTTTCCTTGTGGTGTATAAACCACTTGACCAGTAATTGAAATACAAGCTCCAGTTCGAACTGAAGTCAAAATAGAAATATTTGGATTATCCGAAGTATAAACTAATTGAACATTTTTAAAACAAGAACCATCATTTAGTTCAATAAAACCAATAGAACCATTATCGCGGTTTGTTCGCACCCACCCATCGAGTTGAATGGTGGTATTTTCAAATCTTTTATCCTCAACAGTCTGCAAAAGAGTTTTGACTGTTACATCTTTATAAGCCATACTTTTATCTCCTTTTTACTTCTATTTCGTAATCTATATTATATCAATGGATAAAATATAGTGTTATAACCTTTATTCAAAATGTAAATAATTAGAAATTTCCCAGTTAGGGTCCACGCCGATATTCAATGGAGCAAATACTTTTTTGTCATATAATTTTTCAGCCACTTTCCCAATCATAGCGGCATTATCAGTGCAGCACCACAGTGGTGGAATTAGAACATCAACATTTAATTTGCTCATTTCTAATTTCATTTGTTCACGCAAATAACTATTAGCAGACACGCCACCAGCAAGCACTATTTTTTTCACGCTATATTTCTTAACAGCCTTGATTGTTCTTTTAATTAATTCGCCGACAGCGACATCTTGAAATGATTTGCACATATCAGCAACATTAACTTTTTCACCCTTTTGCTCTAAATTATGAACAAAATTAATCACATTTGTTTTAAGGCCAGAATATGACAAATCAAGTGTATCTTCACCTTTGAGTGGAATAGGAAGATTATAAGTGTGATGTCCTTCTTTAGCTAAACGATCAATCGGAACACCACCTGGATAAGGTAAACCTAAAACACGAGCAACTTTATCATAGCATTCGCCGATTGCGTCATCACGTGTTTGCCCGACGACTTCAAAACTCATTTCTTCTTTCATTAAAACAAATTCAGAATTGCCACCAGATACAACAACAGCCAATAATGGGTAGGTTAGTTTTTCAATATATTCATTCGCATAGATATGCCCTGCTAAATGATGAACTGGAATCAAAGGTTTTTGGTATAACATTGCTAAAGTCTTGGCGGCTTGCATACCAACATGTAAAGCGCCGATTAATCCAGGGCCTCTTGTTACGGCAAAGGCATCAATATCTTCTAATTTTTTGTTTGATTTAATTAATGCTTCTTGGAGAACAATTGTGATATTTTCAGCATGGAGTCGAGAAGCAATTTCTGGCATAACACCACCATACTTTGCGTGGACTTCAACTTGCGATGAAATAACATCAGCAAGCAATTTGCCGTTCTCAACAATCGCTACCGCTGTTTCATCACAACTGCTTTCAATTGCTAAAATTGTTGCCATTGATTTCAACCTCTCTTTCCATAATAATCGCATTATCTCCGTTGGAATAATAATGCGGTTTTAGTTGTGTTTTTTTAAATCCATTTTTTTCATAAAATTTAATAGCTTTTGCGTTATTTTCACGCACTTCTAGGCTGATTTTACGAATTTTTTTTGCAAAACAGTCGTTAATAATTTCATCCATTAATGCTGTTCCTAACTGCCGATGTTGTAGAGTGGGATGAATGGCGATTTGAAGAATACTCGCCATATCAAACAACTGCCAATAGATAGAAAATCCAGCAATACATGTTTGATTTTGATAATTCAGCTCCACAACCCATATATTTGAATATTGATTCTGTTCAATCTCATAAAGAATATTCTCTTCGGTATATGGAGCCTTAAAACACAAGCGCTCTATTTCCATAACGCTTGGCAAATCACTTTTAGTCATCGGACGGATATCAACTTGTAAAAAATCCATTATTGCTCCTTAAGGTATACTGGCTTAACTAAATTTGGATCATTTACACTTGATGATGTTTCTTTTAAAAGGAGCATTTGCTCAAAAATGTTATTCTTCTCATTAGCAAGGTTTAAATATGATACATCCCCACAAATTGTGTAGTCTTTATTTTCACTAATATAGGTTAAAACATCACTATTGCTCATAATACAATCTTTAACAATTACTTGCTCGTTATCATATACGCCTATATATGAACGAGCGCTGCGAGCGTTAATAAGACAAATGGATGGACTATCTTTTTTACCTAAAATTTGCAATGAACTCATTGGATAAATAGGCACATTTAAAGCTAGGGAAATGACTTTGGCTATCGTTAAAGATATTCTGACTCCTGTATAAGAGCCTGGCCCTACACCAACGCAAATATCTTTAATCTCATTGCGATTAATTGAAAGTTGAATCAGCAATTTATTAAGTTCATCCACCATTAGTTCAGACTGCTTTTGCCATGCCTCATATTGTGCTGAAGCTAGAATGGTAGAATCTTTTGCTATCCCAACAGATAAATCAGAAACGCTCGAATCAAGCAAAATAGTATATTGTTTCATTATGCTAACCTCTCGAGTAACTTATCGCTTGCTTCAATTTCAATGCTACGCAAATCATCGCCATTATTTTTAATTGTAATCTTAATCGCATCAGCTGGAATCAATTTGGCGATGTATTGTGGCCATTCAATCATTGTGATTCCCTCTTCATAACCGATATATTCATCTAATCCAATATCGGCATCATGATCTAACAATCGATAAGCATCAATATGAATCAAAGGTTTCTTGCCTTTTAAATATAGTTTCATAATGTTGAAGGTTGGAGATTGAACGGTTTCAGTAATACCAAGGCCTTTAGCCAAACCTTTGACTAGGGTTGTTTTACCAGCACCTAGGTCACCTAATAAACAAATGGTAGACCCAACAGGCAGTATTGCAGCCATCTTTTCACCCAACTGCATTGTCTCATCAGCGGAACGAGACACGATTTTTAATGAACTCATTGGGTACCACCTTCTTTTTTATCTGCAATTAAATTTAAAAAATGTTGATAATAATTGCTGATTTTTTCATTATCAAAAGGAAATATCTTTGCTTTCATTTTTGCAATAATTTGTTCCATCGAATAATTCAGCACGACATCTAGTTTTTCACCATACGAATAAGTTTTTTTGTGCCTCGAATATTCTTTCTCATCGAGAATACACATTTTATCGTTTGGAAATAATTTTGTATCTAAATCGTAATCGATATATTTAATGCTATCTTTATCAACAATTGATGGAGAAGCGATGTTGCAGTAATAACAAATGCCTTCGCGCTTTATCATGCATATTACATTCCACCACTCTTTTTTAGAAAAAATAGTGACGGCTGGTTCTTTGGTAAACCAGCTTCGACCGTTAGTTTCAACAACTTTCGCGCGTTTAGTCGCAATGACAACAAAGTCTTCGTTATTGTCCAATACTAAACCACGGTCCCAAATGCGATGCAAGGTCCCATCATGCTTATAACTTTGCACATTTAACCAATGACCGATATATTCCATTTTTCGGCCTTCCAATTTTTATTTATTGATAGTTAAAGCAGCTTGAAGTGCAAGTAACAAATCTTTTCGATACTGTTCAGTTGCTTCTTTCTTGAATGGATCCTGAAAAGGCAAAGCAATAACAGCATCAGTATATGAAATATAAATGGCGGTATGTCCACCCCACACAACAACATTTAAGTTGAGCAAATCTTTGTCAACTTTGATATTTTTAATCGCCGAAATAAACTTAGTTGTTAAAATCTGCTTATATTCTCCTTTATCAGGACCATAGATTACAAAATCTTCGCTTTCATCGAGAAGAGTTAAATCGGTAATATCTGTTGGCAAATCAGTTGGCTTTAATCCTTTGACATTGATAACATATCTTCCATCAAATTTGAGCGTATTTGATGTGGCTATGTATTTACCAACAAATGCTGTTTCTTGTTTATTTTTTTCGCCAGAAGAATAAACCGCTAAATCTGAAACCTTAAATCTCTTGTTTTTAAATGTTCCAATAACAACATTTCTGCTGCCGATACGACTAACATTCATATAAACGCGGTCGGACATGATTTCACTTTGATCTATTTTTTCTAAGGGATCATAAAGAGCTTTTGTAAAGTCAGACGATTCAAAAACATATCCATTTAACTGTTCGTTGACATATTCAATATATTTACGAGTCGCATTAGGAAATTTATTCTTAACCAAGATGTAGTAAAGAATAAGAGTTAAAATGGCTAATCCGCCAAGAACATAACCGATAATCTTCATCCACATTGCTTTTTGAGCCACCAGAATAAAGCAAGCAATAACGACGATAAGAACGATAACTAAAATGATATTGGATAATTTTTTGCTCTTTTTGTATAGAGCATATAAATCTTGTCGAGCGTTTTCAATATTGTCTAAAGAAGCCGGTTCTGATAGTTTTATGTCTTTAGGGTTAGATATTTCTTTGCCTTCTTCTTTAGCCTGAACATCTTCTGTTTTTTCATTTTGTTCATCGTTATTTTCTTTTGCTTCCACTTCTTCAGTTTTGGATTCATCAGTCAAAGATGACTGTTCTTTTTCTACTTCATTGATATCTTTATCGAGCATAGGTTGCACCTCACTTATGAATAAATATATCATATTTGCACACAAAAATAATTACTAATATATTTTTGAGATGAAAAAATGTGTAAACGATTAGTTATTCAGATAAAGATTTTTGATATTTGCGGTTCAAGAGCATAATTGGGCGATATAAAATCAAAACCACGACAATTAAAATTATCATGCTCGGTCCCATATAAGTCAGTTGATAGATGAGCGATTCTACAAATGGTGTGTCATATAAGACAATGCCCGATATGGTTGAAGCGATAGTACGACCTGTACAAGCCAATATAATTGAGACGACAAGAAAAACCGTTCCTTTTACAGTCACTTTTGCATCCTTGTTCATGATTAATTTGCGGAATAAACCAACAATAGCAAGCGAACCAAATCCTAATAGATAATCGAGTGGATAAGTGATAAAACCATATCCGTCAATTAAACAATTCAAAAAGCCATATACAATTCCACAAGCGATAAAACTTTTAACAAAGCCTTTGCGCAGCGCAATCAGCACAAGCGGCACCATAGCTAATGAAATAGAACCACCTTGAGCGACAACTTTAATTTTAAAAATGGCTAAATCGAGGACGATTGCCAAACTCACTAACATAGCGATTTCAACAATGTCGTTGATGGTGAATTGATTGGACTCAAGAATTTTAGAAACATAGTATAAGCTGATGAGCAGCATTCCCACACCTAAAACGATTAGGCAGTTGCCGGCGGCTACACTGTCGACATCGATATCGAGCGAGTTAGCATAAAACAAGTTTGAGAATAAAAATAAAACACCACTGACAACGCTAAGAAAAAAGAGCAGATATGTATTCCACTTCGCTTCTTTGAAAATAAGAGCAAAAACAGCAAATAGAAAAGATAAGATAAATGGTGCGAGCAAAAGACAAAAATATCCGATGTTATTAGTTGTTTGTCCAAAACATTCAACCGCAGATAAAGTCATACTACCGTAAGTCAGAAAAGGACCAAATAATCCAAATATAGAAAAAACAAAAACAATACCACCGATTAAAAATTGCGTTTCTTTTGTTTTCATGAAAAAACCTCCAAAATGGAGGGATAAAAAAGACTTATTCCCTCCGCTAGCATTACCTAGATCAGGTGCGGTCGATTCGAAGAAGAATCCTCTCAGTCTGGTTCGCCAAACTCCCAAAAGAATTATATTAGTTTTATTACGATTTTTAAATGATTAAAATTGAGGAGCTTCTTGATTTTGCCACACAATCGCTTTTGAACCATTGCTGACCAAAAATTCATTAGCTTTAATAAAGTGATTACATCCGAACCATCCTCCTTGATTGGCGCCCAACGGCGAAGGATGAGTTGCTTCTAACACGAGATGGCGGGGGTTATTCAAATAAACTTTTAATTTGCGAGCCGGTCCTCCCCAGAGCATAAACACGATTGGTTGTTCTTGTTCATTTAAAACAGATAGTACATCGCTAAGAAACATTCTATATTCGCTTGTATCATGTGAAAGCCGTTCTTGCTTGCGAACTGAAAGAATAGAATTGAGCAATAAAACACCTTGTTTGGCTAAATATGTTAAATCGCCACTTGCCATGTTCATAGGCATGCCAAACTCCTTTTCAATCTCTTTATAAATATTGATGAGAGATGGGGGAGGAGTGACTCCTTGGGGCACAGAAAAAGATAAACCCATCGCCTGGTTAGGATTAGGATAGGGATCTTGACCGACAATAACTACCCGCACAGACTTAAGCGGCGTTAATCGGAAAGCATTAAATAAGAGTTGTCGAGGCGGATAGCAAATATGATTTTTATACTCTGATTCTAAAAAGTCATGAAGCCGCACAATGTAATCTTTGCTTTTGAGTTGATAAAAAAATTCATTCCAAGATTCGTAGTTTTCACTCATATACGACATATTAACACTTTTGAATTAAAATCAGTATAATATTAGTCATGAAAATTCTTTTCGTCTTTAATCATCCTGCGCCATACAAAGTCGCCTTGTTTAACGAGATAGCTAAATACGATGATATCGACTTAACTGTCATCTTCGAAAGGAAACAAGCAAGCGATAGAAAATCGCAGTTTTATAATGAAAAAAACTATCATTTCTCCACTATTTTTCTTAAAAAAGGGTATATTGGCAAAGAAAATTCTTTAACATGGGAACTAAAAAATTACATTAAGCACCACTACAAAGAATACGATTTAATTATTATGAACGGCTATTCCACTTTTACGGAATTATTAGCCTTGCATTATATGATTAAACATAAAATTCCTTATGCTTTTTACATCAATGGCGGAATTGTTAAAAAAGATACATGGTTTAAACGAAAGATTAAAGAAAATGTAATTCAAAATGCGATTAAATGTTTTTCGCCATGCACTGAAGCTGACGAATATTTATTCCAATACGGTGCAAAACCAGAAAACATCTATCACTATCCATATTCAACTGTTTATGTTTCTGAATTGCTGAAAGAGCCTCTATCAAAAGAAGATAAAGAAGCAGTTAGGCAAAAATATAATTTGCCGAGCGGTGTTATTGGTTCTGCTTTCAGCCAATTTATCAAAAGAAAAAACATCCTCGAGATTCTTGAATGTTTCCGCTTGCGCAAAGAGCATTTGCTTTTGATAGGCGACGGGCCAGAAAAAAAGAATTACATAAAATTTATTGAAAAAGAGAAAATGAAAAATGTTACTATCTTGTCGTTCTTGTCAAAAAAAGAACTCTTTGAACTTATTCGAGCTTGTAATTTCCATATTACTCTATCAAACGAAGATATTTATGGGCACACCATTAACGAAGCTTTGGCAAACGGATTGCCAGTTATTGCTTCAAACAACATTATTTCAGCCAAACATCTTATTAAAAATGGTTATAATGGTTATGTAGTTCACGACATTGAAGAAACGGTTCATGCTATGAACAACATTAAAAACATCAATATCAACAATGTTTTAAAAACCGCAAATGAAAACACAATTGAAGCTTCTGCCCAAATTCACTATTCATGCTTTAAGGAATTAATTCAAAAATGAAAATTCTATATTTTACAACCGCAATTGATAAAAATGATTATGCCAGCTTTTTAAAGCGCTGGTCTTCTTCACCAAATCCATCTCAACAAAACTTTCACGATAAAATGATAAGATCACTAGCAATCAACAATGAGTTGACTGTTTTTTCTTTTCGCCCTTTTTCAAAACGACTCTGTCTCGATAAGGTTTTAAATTATGAAGAAAAAGAAAACAACGACATTCATTATATTTATTTCAAAGTAAAAAAGCATCGCATCGATAGATATCTTACTTACAGTGCGCAAGTAAAAAAAGCGATGAAAAAAATTGATTATGAGGATGCCATCATTATTAGCGATACGATTAATCCAATGGTTATTACTTTTGCCAAAAAATGCAGTAAAAAATATCATTTGCCAATCGTAGGTGTATGTACTGATTCACCAAGTAATATTTCCAATACATCGCGCTCATACACTTTATATCTATTGGATAAAACTAATGATTTAGACGGCTACATCGCCTTGACAAAAGGCTTAAATGATTTATTTAATCCCAAAGACAGACCATCTATTATTATCGAAGGATTAGTTGAAGATGAAAAAGAGAAATATAAAACGCCTGAGGGCGTGAGCAAACCATATTTTCTTTATGCTGGAACACTGATGCCGTACTATGGCATATACAATTTAATCGAAGCTTATAAGCGTTTAAATCGAAAAGATATAAGTTTGTACATACTCGGTCATCACGCGGATGAAAAACGACTGCTTGATGCGACTAAAGGATACGATATCCACTATCTCGGTACTTTACCCGTTGAGAAAACACTACAATTTGAGACAAATTCTTTAGCTAATATTAATCCACGCCCAACTTCGGAAGACTTAGACCGTTTTTCAATTCCATCAAAAACAATTGAATATCTTTATAGCGGCAAACCTACTGTCAGCGTGAAAAATACAAGATTGCAAAAATATTTCTCCGAGGAAATAATCTGGTGCAAATCCAATGATGTCGAAGACTTACTCTTTGGTTTAAATCGCGTTTTAGAATTGAGCAAAGAAGAAAGACAAGCGCTCGGATTGAAAGGCCAAGAAAAAGTTCGTTCGCTCTTTTCTTTATCAACAATTAATGAAAAATTAATGCCTTTTTTGAAATTGGTCAAAAATGGTGAGTAATCGATTAGAAACAGACTTTAACGAAAAATATTGAAAATAGTACGATTGATTTAATTCGCCCATTTGTTTTAATACTGTCTGGTCAAGAGCAGCCAATCTTTCTACGCTTTGTCGAATTGAATCCGGATTATCTTGGCAAAAAAGAGCTCCTCGTGTTTTGACTAGTTCATCTTTTCCATCGCCCTCTAAACAAGCCAAAATGGGCTTGGCAAAAGTCATATAAAACATCAATTTGTTCGGAATTGTTTTACCGACATAACCATCAGCTTTTAAACTGACATATAAAGCATCACAACCTTTGAGAAATGGTGCAGACTTATCAGCGGTTAATGGTCCGTGATAAATCACATTTTTCTCTACGCCATACTTTTTAATCTCTTCCGTAAGTTGTTCCGATTTTGGTCCCATGCCAATAATATGCATATAAATGTTTTTACTTTTGAGAAGTGAAAAAACTTCAGGCAATTTTTCAACCATTTGAATTTGACCGATATTGCCACAATAAACGATATGAAAACCCTCACCGAAATTATATGTTTCATATTGCGAAATATCTTCAATTAAGGACGGCTGTGGAACATATTCGATTGGTATGTGTTTGATATCTAACACATTATAAAAATATTCCTCAAACGATGGTGATCCAACACAGATGTAATCGGCAGCAGAATAAAGTTTCTTGCTCCACTTATACAAAATAGAATACATAGGCGAATGGCGACTGACAGCGTGAGTGATAAGAACTGATTCAGGCCATAAATCAACACAGTGGACAACATGCGGAACTTTTCTTTTCTTTTTGTATAAATTTCCAGGTGCCAAAATCGTGACAGGAGATAAAGACATCGAATAAACAAGATCAAAATCTTCTTTAATATGTTTTCTAATCCATCTTTTTGAATTTCTCCAAAACGATAAATAATTGCGAATAATCGAAAAGCGCGATTTAGAGCGGGCCACTAACTTAACGCGATAGACTTTTACACCATTTATAATTTCAAAGCGAGTATTTTTATATTCAGGGATGATATAGCCATAGCCATAATTAGGAAGCCCAGTTAAAACACTGACATCATGCCCTTCTTTAACAAACTGCTCAGCAATTTTTGAAATTACAAAATTTTCTGGATAATAGAATTGACAAATAACGAGGATTTTCATTTTTAACATTTTAGCAATTATATTTGATATTTAATAGATTAAATAAGGATATTTTCTATTCAAAAATAAAAAATGTTCATATAATATTCTTAACTATGAAAGATAATATCCGCGTTAATGTCGTCATTAATATTGTTCGAACGATTGTTTTAACACTTCTTTCTTTTATTACTTTCCCATGGGCTTGCCGATATTTACTCGATGAAGCGATGGGGTTATACACATGGTTAGCAACTTTCGTCGGCTATTTTCTCATTTTAGCAAAAATCGGTCTTCCAAATTTAGCCATTAGAGAATGTGTCAAAGTCCGCGATAATAAAGAACTGCTATCCAACAAAGCTCAATCATTCTTTTTGCTCCAGATGATTGCCACCGTTTTATCCTTCCTTATCATGGTTGGGGTTGTTTTTAGTGTTCCTTCCTTAAGAGATAATCAAGCACTCATTTTTATTTTAAGCCTCAACTTTTTAGCGGGTGCTTTTTCTTTTGAATGGATTTTTATTGCTCTAGAAAAACAATTCTATATGTCAGTGAGAAGCATAATCGTTTTAGTGCTGAGCGCTATTTTGATTATTGTCTTTGTTACAACACCTAGCGATATTTATATTTACGCATTGCTGACTGTTGGGAGTACGATTCTCACCATTGTCATCAATCTTATTTATGTTGGAAAATACATCTCGTTTAAGAAAACAATGCCTTATTCTTACAAAGAATATGTCCGACCATTGTTGATACTTTTTACATTAAGTTTTGTTATCTCTTTGTATAATCAAACCGATACCTTTGTACTCGGATTTTTAGACGAGAGCAAAAAAGAGGTCGCATCTTATTCAGTTGGTGTCAAGGGAATCGACATTATTGTCGGTATTATGACAGCGTTGAGCACCGTCTTTGTGCCAAGAAGCGCCTACTATTATCAGAAAGAAGATAAACGCTTTTTTAACAATTTGAATCGGTATTCAATCAACATCGCCGTCTTTATAACAATACCAGCTATTATAACTATGTCGGTGTTAGCTAAACCCATATGTGCTCTTATTTCAGGAAATTATAATTTAAATGACATCAATGGCGAGTATGGTACTTCTTCCATTGTTCTAATCATTCTCTCATCGATGATGGTTACTTATTCTGTTGGAGAGATGATATATGGTCAGATTCTTTTGCCGATGAAAAAAGAAAAATACTACTTAATCGCTCTTGGCGTAGGGGCGATACTAAATACAATTTTATCTGTTGTTTTTGGACTTTTCGTTTTCAAAGAACATCCCTCTATCGGAATCGCTATTTCAACAATGATAGTCGAGGTGCTTGTCATTGTCTTTTTATTCGCTTGTTCGTGGAAATGGATTAAGCAAGCCGTTTTCAATTTCAACACATTAAAAATTGTTGGCGCAGGGGCGCTCATTCTCCTTGTGTCTATTTTGATAAATGATCCACTATTAAATTTCTATCTCGAACATCTAACAATGCTTGGCACGGGTTATATCTATGTCTTACAACTAGTTTCTATCGTCTTAATCGATGCGGTTATTTATATCGGTTTATTGCTTCTTTTAAAAGAAAATCTAGTGTATTCTTTTATTCGCAAAAAGCAAGAGCAAAAGACTAATTAACTAGCAAAAGTCCCTTAAAATACTACATTTTAAATAAAAAAATCGGCACAAATCGTGCCGATATTTTGATTGAATGTAATATGAATTAAATATCCCAAACAACAATATTGCCGCTGTTATCGTAATGCCAATAACCAGCGTACTCAGAACTCGGTTGCTCTGGGGCTGTTTCGCTATACAAATAAAGTGCACAGGTATCATCATACCAGCCATCTTTAATTGTTGCTTTAGCCTCGTAAGCACTTTCAGTAAGTTCAACATAAATTGGCATTTTCTCGCCTTCAACTGTTCTAACATTAGACACAGCGCCAGCCTCGATGGTGCTTATTGTGCTTGGAATATAGAGATATTCAAGCGATGTAGTGCCAGCAAAAGCATTAGCGTTCATTCTCGAGAAACTCGATGGCAATTTTACTGATACAAGCGAACTGCAGTTTTGGAAAAGACCAACTGGCAATGTTCGAATAGATGGATTACCCTCAAAAACTACTTCAGTTAAAGAAGTACAACCAGAGAAAATTAAAGTGTTCAATGTCGTGAGCGACTCTGGTAACGATATCTTTTTCAAATTAATACAATCAGAGAAAGCACCAGTTTCAATTGTTGTTAATCCAGTTTTGCCATCTTGATCTTTGAGGAAAACAACTTCTTCAAGGCTAGATAATCCCGAGAAGATGTTTTGCCCAATTGTAATTAAAGAAGATGGGAATTCTACTCTCTTCACATCTGTTCCAGAGAAAATATAACCTCGAGAACTTGTCAACGCATTAGCTGTCGAAGTAACCGAAGAAGGAATGTAAACAGTATTTAAATCGGTGCAACGCTCCAAGATGCCCCCATTATCGTTGAGCAATAATAAAGAGTCAAATTTTTTCGATCCATAGAAGGCATACGCATTAATACGAGCTGGTCCGTTGTCATACATATAAACAGTCTCTAGTTGTTCACAGTTCGCTAAAACATAATCGTCAATAGATGATACTTTTTGTGGGAATGTAAATTCTGTCAAACTAGTGCCTCTGAATGCCGCAAAGCCAATACTAGTAATTGCTGGATTAACATCAGCAAATTCAAAATCTGTCAAATTAGAACATCCATCAAAGGCGTACTGTGGAACAGAGATGTTAGGATAGATGACATTGGTAACGCCAAGACAATTTTGGAATGCGCCTTCTCCGATGCTTGTCACATGCGACATATCAGCAGCAATGTTGGCGGATGTATTTTTAAATGAATACGCGCCATATGTTGTGACAGTCGAAGGAACATATGCATCGACGAGATTAGAGCAATTAGCAAAAGAATATTCGCCAATAGCAGAAACATTGTCGGGGAACGCCACACCTTCGAGATTGTAACAATTTTGGAATGATTCATTCGGAATAACTTCCAAATAAGATGGCATTTCAACGAAGACCAAATTTTCGTTGCCATCAAAAATACCTTCCATCCATTGATCAACATCGGCGATTTCTGAAAAATAATAGACTGGTGAGTCAATATACTTTGACGGAATGGTACTGTCGCGATCTTTTAAGATAATTGAATTAGGCTCAAAATAATCTTCGCCGACGCTCAATAAGATATCGCCAACAACTACGATATCATCATCTGGCCAGTTCGCTTCAAAAGCAGTATTTTCAAATGCACCACTGCCGATGCTTTCAATGTTTTTAGAAAAGACAAAGCTTTCAAGCGAAGTGCAGTTTGCAAAAGCGCGAGAACCGATTGAAACAATGTTGTCGGTCATGATGACTTTTTTAAGTCTTGAAGCACCGACGAATGCACCATCAGCAATCGAAGTCACTTTATGGCCATTGATTTCAGATGGAATGCGGAAAACAGAGGGATAATTGCTCGAGCCATCAATAGCTATGACTTGTGCATCGCTCTTGCTTCCATCAGTTGTAGTTGAATAAGCAAATGTTAAATAATCAATAGTTGCATAATCGATAAGCCACACATTTGCGGCAAAATAATAAATGAGGCCGATACAAATCAAACAAACGCCTAAAATCGGTAAGCCAATGGCGTAGTTTCTTTGCTTTGGAGTGAGACGGCGTTTCTTTTTCTTGGTTTCGTCTTCTGGTTCAGGAAGAAAAATATCTTCTGATAAATCGTAAACATTTTTAGCCATTTGACTCACCTCCAAATCTTTCTAATTCTTTTTTGTATAATTCAAATTCGCGGTCATCACAACGGACAAAATGTCCTGGTTCAATTTCTCTTAATGACGGCGGATTTTGACGAGTGTATTGATGCGCGGTGGCAGGATTATAAACAACGATTTGTTTTTTCTTTTCAATCTCCGGATCAGGGATTGGCACTGCTGTTAAAAGCGCTCTCGTATAAGGATGTAATGGTGCCTCAAATAATCGATTGGCACTTGCAAGTTCAACAATTTTGCCTGAATAAATAACGGCGATACGATCCGAAATATATTTAACAACACTCAAATCGTGAGCGATAAATAAAACGGTCATCTTTCTCTCTTGCTGGAACTGCTTAATCAAATTCAAAACTTGAGCACGAATAGAAACATCAAGAGCGGAAATCGGTTCGTCAGCAACAACAAATTCAGGATTCATAATCATGCATCGTGCAATGCCGATTCTTTGTCTTTGACCACCGCTGAATTCGTGTGGAAAACGAGTGAGGTATTCAGGTCTTAAACCAACACGAATCATCATATCAGTGACCTTTTTCAAACGGTCAGCTTCGTTCTCATACATGTGGAAGGCTCTTAAACCTTCAGAAACGATATAGTCGATGTTGGCTCGATCGTTCAATGAATCTCCTGGATCTTGGAAAATCATTTGAATTTTTGTTTTTAATAGTCGTTCACGGCTTTTTGGAATTTTTCCAGAAATGCGAACATTGTTATAAAGAATTTCACCGGCGCTGACGCTGTTGACACGAATGATAGCACGGCCAACCGTTGTTTTGCCAGAGCCTGACTCACCGACTAAACCAAGAATTTCACCACGATTGATATCAAGATTTAAATGGTTGATAACAATTCTTTCGGCGGTGCCCATTTTGAACGAAATTTTAACATCTCGCATTTTAATAATTGGTTCATCAGCGACATAATTTTGCTGAAATTCATCTAATACAACAGGTTTTGAAGGGGTTTTTGCATTTTCTTCAACGATAATCTTTTTTTCTTTATTCGTTTTCTTCATGTGTGAATCCCTCCTGTCTCTCTAATTCTTGAGCCGCTTGTTTCATTCTCTCGTGGAGTTCAACAATAACTTTCGGCTTTTTAATTTTGGGTGCATATGGGGATAATAACCATGTCTTTGCCCAGTGCGATTCACTTATTTTAAAAATTGGTGGTTCGCGAACAAAATCAATATTCATTGCAAATTCGTTTCGTGGGGCAAAGGCATCGCCAATAATTTCTTTACCGAAACTAGGCGGATTACCCTTAATAAAACTCAATGGTTCATCTTTACTACCGAGCTGTGGCAAAGAACACAAAAGCGCCCAAGTATAAGGGTGTGCTGGTTCATAGAAAACTTCTTGAACAGTGCCATATTCCACTATTTGGCCACCATACATAACAGCGATTCGATCAGCGATGTTAGCAACAACACCTAAATCGTGGGTAATGAAGATGGTTGTCCATTGATATTCTTTTTGAAGTTCTTTGATAAGATTGATGATTTGCGATTGAACAGTCACATCAAGAGCTGTCGTCGGCTCATCACAAATCAATATTTCTGGTCGGCAAGCAAGAGCAATTGCAATAACCACTCTTTGACGCATACCGCCAGAGTATTGGAATGGATAATCTTTATATCTTTCAGCGGCATTAGGAATTTTCACTTTTTCCAGCAAATTAATAGCTTCTTTTTTAGCTTCTTCCTTGCTCATACCACGGTGAAGTCGAAGAACTTCACTAATTTGATATCCGATTGAAAGCAAAGGATTTAAACTCGTCATTGGGTCTTGGAAAATAGTCGCAATGCGCTTTCCTCGAATTTTAAGCCAATCTTTATCGGATTTAAAACTGACTAAATCCATGCCGCCAAACATAATAGAACCGCTGCTGATAAAGCCGTTAGAATCGAGCATCCCAGTAAATGTTTTTGTAAAAACTGACTTACCAGAACCGGATTCACCAACAATGGCTAAAGTCTCGCCTTTGTAAACATCGAGATTGATGTCACGCAAAACATGTGTCTTTTTGCCGCGTGTCACAAAGCCGATATTCAAATCGCGGACTGATAAAATAACTTCTTTTCCAGGTTCTGGAACAAATTCTTTCATGGAACCCTTTTCGATATCGATAGGTTTGTTATCAATGTGTTTTGTCTTTTTCACTTCACTCATTTTAAACACCTCCTAGCGATGGGATTTCGGGTCAGTCGCATCCGCGAGAGCCAGACCTAAATAGAAGAACGCAATTGTCATAGGCACCATAACAATTAATGGTCCTAAAAGCAAATATGGGTTGTCTAACCATGCATAACCAGAAACAGCTTTAGTCAAAACTTGTCCTAAAGTGATATCGCCATCACTAATCTTGAAAGAAAGATTAAAGAAGGCGAGGCCAACTTCTGAACTAATTGCTGCTGGAATGGCGGTTGAAACAACCGTCACAATCACGCTCACCAAGTAAGGTAGCAAGTTATGGTTAATCATTGTGATGGAGCGGCTACCAAGAGTTTGAGAAGCGATATTGTATTCGCGGTTGCGGATAATGATGATTTGATTACGGACGAATCCGGCAAGTCCAATCCAACCTAACGCAGAAAGCAAGAAAACAATAATCCAGAAACCATATTGTTTCATATATGGACTAAAGTATTGCATCAACATAATGTCGAGCAAAAGAGTTGGAATATTGTTAACAAAATTTCTAAATTCAATAAGGATAGGATCAAGCCAGCGGAAATATCCCCAAGCTGCGCCGATAGCGATACCTAAAATAATTTGTATAACGGCAACGACTGTTCCTAAAAGCAAGGATAAACGCGTGCCATCCCAAACGCAGGACCACATATCAGTGCCTTTGAACCATGAGCCCATGTTTTCACCACACACGCCAAACCAGTTAACGCTGTTAGGACCGAGGTAGCCAGCATTGGTGGTAAAAGTTACACCTTGTTTGACTACACCATTCTCAATAACAACTGGTGCGTAATAATGGATCATAGGACCGAAAATGGTAAAGAAAAGAATAAGAAATAAAATCACGATACAAGCGATTGCCATCGGATTTTTAAATAGTTGATTGAAAGTCATTCTCCAATAGGAATAAGGAGCGGACTCAAGGCGATCAATTTTTTCATCGCTAGTACCAACGACTTTAAATAAATCGTTAAGGTTAGTTTGAATTGTCTCATCGACAGGTACAGAATTGGCAAGGCGAGGATCATCATTAATTAAAGAAAATAAATTTTCTTCATCAATGCCATTTTTTCTAAGTTTCTTTTTTGACATCTAAACATTCCTCCCTTCCTAATCTGAGAAGCTGATACGCGGATCAACCATAGCTGTCACGATATCGCCCAATAGGTATGCAAGAACGCCTAGATATGCCGAAACAATAATAACTCCTTGTAACAAGCTAGCGTTTTTCGTATCGTTTGCAATAATAATCGCTTGTCCAATACCATTGATACCATAAATATTTTCAAGATAATAAGTTCCCATCAGAGCACCGATAACGGCGGAAGGGAAAGTTCTAACCAAAGGAACAACAGCATTTCTTAAAATATGGACTCTTAAAATACGCCCAGATTTTAAGCCTTTGCTCCTTGCAAATTTCACATAGTCAGAATTAAATTCGTCGACCATGTATCTTCTAACCCACAGGCCGATACCAGCCATGCCGGTAAAGCCCATAGTCAATATAGCTGGCAACCAGCTAACAAAGTTATTTGCACTATACCTCTGTGGCATCATCATTACACCACAGAATAATGACATCCAGATGTAGTAATAAGCAACGCCAGGGATGGCGTCGATTGATATGATGTAGGCCTTTCCAATTTTATCGAAAGCACCGTTTTGGTATTTGGCCATTAAAATACCAAAAGGGTATCCTAATCCGAGTTCTAGTATGACGGCTAAAATGCCAATTTTGAATGAGGTAACCATTCGTGATGACATATAGTTGATGACGAATTCACCATCAGCAACACCAGACATATCATAAATTCTTCCTAAATCAATGATGAAATTTTGGCAGTTCCCGACAGTATACATCATCGTATCAGTATCGATTGAAGTGATGCATAGAGTTTTTGGGAAAGGCAAAATCGCATAGAAGAAATTAATCAACTGTTCTCCAATCGAACCTGAAAAACCCATATTCTCTTTCCAGTTATCGCATCGAAGATTGTAAATTAAAGAGCCTACAGGTATGTGAGGCTCAGCAAATTTTTCGACACAAGTCGCATCAGCAGGTTGCGCTAATCTTACCAAAAAGAAAGTGACTAAGATGGCAAGCGTAATAGAAATAAATGCCGATCCAATTCTTTTAAATGAATAGTGAAGAAGAGGATGGGCAAATATTTTTTGCATGGCAGGAGTATTGCCGAATAAGACTCTTTTTTTGACTAGGATAGAGAATATAACAAAAAGAACGACTAAGATAATGATTGTATATCCTACTATATATAATGTCATATAATCCTCCTTCTAAAAGACAAAATAGGGCCGGTGATTCTAAAGATAGAACCACCGACTCCCTATAAATTGGTTGATTTTATGAACAACAAAATGACTAAGAAAGATTAATCATCGTAGATGTTCATGGAACCGCCACCAGTTTGTTGCAAGTACTCTTCTTTATTTTCGGCTTGCTCAGCACGTAAAGAGTTTCTTTCTTCTCTGGTTAAGACGTTTTCAAGGACATACATTCCTGTCAGACGATCATTGCTTAAGCCATAAGCAGCAGTTGGCATTTCATAGCCAGCAGAACGTGAGACACTCCATGTCCAACCTTGTCCATAGTTGATTTGAGGAGAATAAATAGCTAATTCTTCAAGAAGCATATACTCTGCTTCTGCGAATAAATCGAAACGAGCATTTGTATCATCTGAAATAGCAGCAGCTTCTTCGACAAGCGCAGTATAATCAGCTAACAAATCGTTCTTTTGAAGATTGCCGTTATTATCGAGATAATAGTTGTCGCAAACATCAAGATTGATGAATGGGAAGACATCGCCCCAGTCACCACCTTTGGTGAATGTGTTCATGTAAGTAAGTGGATCGCCGTAGTCAGCGCCCCAGCCCCATTGAACAGGAGCATAATCCCAACAGCCGCTTCTTGATACTGTTTCGTAATTTGCATTGGTAACTTTATCAGTTGGGACGACATTGAAAATTGGATATTGAGTCTGAGTGGTTTCAAGATGGTTCAATCTCAAATTCATGCTTTCAATGGTTGCAGTATCATAGAGTTGAGTATCGCCATCGAACCACATTGAATAGTATTCAATATTGATTGGATATGTAATCTGTTGACCAGCTTCAGCTTGAGCGTTATATAGTTCAATGGCTTTTTGAGCTTTTTGAACTAATTCCCAAACTTCATCATCAGTCAAATCAGTTTCGGTATATTGTCCTGGTTCGAGAAGACCAGCGACTGTTCCTTCTAAGTTTTGTTCTTCGTCTGGTTTAGACAATTCTTCAATACCAGATGGAATGCCGAGCTCTTCAGCATAAACAGGATAGAGGTGATGGGTGACATAGTCATTACCATCATCATCAATAACGAATCCTTTTGGTGTATAAGTATGAACCATGTATTGAGATTGTAAGAGGTTGGCCATTGTTTCGTCATCAGAATCACCATAGCGGACATTGTACACGCTGTGGTCTAATGCACCAATAACCGCTTCGCGAACTTCTTTAATGCTTAAAGCACGAGCTGTATTTCTAACAGTATTAGCGTTTCCTGATGTGGAATAAGATGTTAGTGAATTTGTTTTGTCACGCGCCATTACAACGTTAGTGCCATACATGTTTCCGATGGTATCTAACAAACGAGCGTTGACTCGAGAATCATATGGATCTTCATATGTACCAGTGCCGTCTGGACCAGTAATATAATTTTTCCAACCTTGCGAGTCGTTAGTCGTTAATGAGAAGCCGTCAATATTTCCAGATTCAAATTGATCACGAACATAGGTGTTACCAATTTCAGCTGGTGCAACCATGTATTCGATGCGTTCAATATTGACAACATCTTTGTTCCAATATTTTTGGTTTTTAACGTAAACAACATTTGTTTCATCGGCTTGGTTGAGCAAGAATGGTCCACAATACAAGATTTTGGTCTTGTCAGTACCAAAGTTAGCAAAACGGACCGAAGAAATAAAGTCAGCGTTTACTGGCATGTAAGCCGAATAAGTAAAGAGGGTTGGGAACCAACGAGATGATGAATAAAGTTCATAGGTAATGGTTCCGCCACCATTTTTAGTAACATTTGTTGCAGTAATGCCTAGTTTAGAACCGCTGGCAATAGCAGCGATATCGCTGGCTTGGACTGGGTTAGCGGCATACCATGCATTATAAACAGTTGGGTTGTTAATCGCGATTTGTTCGTTGATGTAATCAGCTTTGTCTTGATCATCCATACGAACGAATTGAGAATTACCATTAGCAATACCAGCAGCAATAACTGTGTATTGATAATATTCTTCAGCTCCAACGACGAAGTTAGAGATTAAATATGCAAGCGAGCTAGCGTTTGCAGAGTTAAGAATTTGTTTAGCGGAAGTAACCCAGTCTTCAGCTGAAACATATTGTGGATCACCTGATCCATTTTCAGAGACATACTGTTCGCCTTGCCATGTGACCCACGGGACATTTTCGCGCACATCAAAAGTAAAGACAGTGTAGTCCTCATTATGAGTGACTTTTGTCGCTAAATTCTTCTCTAGAACTTCATATTCGTTGTGGAGAAGTAAACCATCAACAAAGTTTGCGAAATGTTGGGCGTCTACCGCTTCTTGAGTTTCAAGATAGTTCAAATTGCCAACGGATGTAGCAAGAAGAGCACGGTATGTGTTGCGGGCGACTCGGCCATTCAACAAATCATATTTTGAATTTCTGATGGTAAATGTGTTGCCACCGCCACCGCCACAGGAAGCAAGAACAGCTACAAGTCCTAAAATCATAGCAGATCTTATTTTTCCTAATTTCATTTTTTGTTTCCTCCTTTGAAAAAATTTTCAATCATGAATGATTGTTTATACCTTACTACAAAACATAAAAAAAACAAAGAGTTTTTTCACACGCGAACATATATATGCAAGCATATATGTATAAGAGAATAAATCAACTAAAAGTGGAAATCCATCAGATGAGCGGGATAGAATTTGTCACCGCCCAAGCGATGTCAAAACCAGCGAAAACGATAAGAACAATTAGCCCAGCAAGATAAAAAGGGAGTCTTCTTTTCCACAGCATTGTTTTTGTAGATTCATCGAGTTTATCATCCCATTTTTTCTCTTTTCGCCGATAAGAAGCTTCTTTTAAGTCACCCCAAATAAAGCCGACAAAAAAGTAAAAAATCATAATTGCGCCCATCAAATAAAGATATCCGTCAAAAGGAGCAACATTTAATGATGGAATTAATGTAATACCTAAAATGCCAAGAGGAATTCCAACTCCGAGAAGTCCTAAAATACCTCCAACAACATAAATTTTATAATCCTTGAAAGCGTCTTTCATAGGTCATATTTTACCATAGACTAGCAAAATAAAACACTAACGATTATAGTTAAGTTATGGCAAATCCAAATTTAAAAGAAAATAAAGTAAAACGTTTTTTTGCGGTATCCGTCAGAAACATCGTTAAATGTTTTTCTAAAACCGCTTATGTGAAATGGCAGTACCGGTATATTACTGGCCATAAACTGCATTTAAATCCGCCTGTTCGATATACAGAAAAGCTTCAGTATTTGCGCTTGTTTGTTTATCCTAAGACTCCTTTAGTCAGCCAGTGTGCTGGCAGAGTAACAGTGCGAAATTATGTAAAAAATGCCGGTTTTGAAAAGAATTTAATCAAAATATATGGGATTTTCGATCGTTTTGAAGATATTGATTTTGATGCATTGCCATCAACTTTTGTCATGAAATGTTCACATGCTTGCGCTTTTAACTATTTGTGTCGAGATAAAAGACAAATCGACTATCCCAAACTAAAAAAGATGTTCAATAAGTGGCTCAAAACGAATTATGGTAAAAAGACAGTTGAGTTGCACTACTCACCAATTAAACCACAAATAATTATTGAAGAATTTTTGTTAGAAAATAATAAATTGCCAACCGAATATAAAATTCATGTTTTTAACGGCAAAGCAAAATCGATGTACGTTGTCACATCCCGAGGCGTTGATATCCGCTACAACAACTACTATATCGATTGGACGCCATTTGACGGATCACAGTTCAATGGCTGGAAAAAGACTGACTATCCTCTTCAAAAGCCAAAACATTGGGATGATATGGTAAAAATGAGCGAAGCATTAGCCAAGCCTTTCTCATTCGTTCGAGTGGATTTATATAACATTGATGGTAAAATCTATTTTTCAGAGATGACATTTACGCCAGCGAAAGGAACATTGATACTCGATGACGATAAATGTGATTTTGAAATGGGTGAATGGTTAAACATTGATCAGTATATTAATACCAAGTCGTAAACGGAATCATCATTTCATAAAGCATTAACGAATAATCTAACCCATAATTTTCTGCATATTCGTCACGCAATAGGGTATATTCAATTGAAATGCCACACAGGCGAGATATATTGAATTTAGCTAATGAAAATCCAAAGAATGTATAGCACGAACTAGAGTGACTTTCTGAAGCGTTGGTTGGAATAGATTCTATGCGATATGTAGCGGTTTGTTTGTTTAGCGAATTGTCAGTATTTCTAGTGTAGAAAGAAATGTGCAAATCGATATCAGAAGTATGAGTAGATGCTGGCGTCTCAGGATTGGTATAATCAACCGCGGCTTTAAAATTAAGGGCAAAATAAGTGCTGGCAGTATAATCCTTTAGTTCTTTTGAAAACATATGTCCAAAACCTTGAGTATCGATTTGAACTCGAGCCAATTGATAACGCCCTTCGCAAAACATTTGACCATCAAATAATTTAGATAAATAACCATATCTAAAACTATCATCGATTCTACTCATTTTTCTTGTTTCGCCATAAGCCACGCCATACAAATTAGAATCATCGAGTCCTGTTGAATTATCATCGCTATATTTGAGGCTAGAAGTTTGGCTATCTAATAAATAAAGATTGGATGAAACGGTTTGTGTCGAGCCGAGCGAATAATAGCTAGTAAATACTTTGTCTTCGCTTTCATCTAAAGTTACTTGTGTTTCGCTACTTACGATATACTTATCACTTTGTTCATCGATGCGCTCATCCCAAGTCTTATAGTAATTTTCAGCAAAAACGGGTGAATTATAAGCGTTGCCAGCATATGTTTCATCGAGCAGCAAACTGCAGGATGCACAGCATAATGGGGTGATGAAAAGCAAAGCGAATTTAATCGATTGTTTTTTCATATTCATTTACCTCCACTACTGGCTTTTCTTCGACTTCCTTGTGCTTACTAAATAAATACCCCTCAACAGTGGCATAGCCAATTAAAAATAAAGCAATCAAACCTGGGCCATTTACCCAAACCGGAAACACATTGGCATAGTTTACATATGGAGTGTTATCACCATTGATAAGTGTGTATCCAATAAAAGTAAAGACAAAAGCAAGGAGTAAGGACTTGTTCATAACCGTTTCTTTAGATAGAGCAAAAAACCTTAAGAGTGTAACAATAGCAAAAACCACAAACACCAAAAGGGCAACGAAGCCAAATAAGCCGCTCATCATCGCACTGTCAAAAAGCCAAGAGTTGCTCAAATTAGTACCAGCATTAATAGTAAAACCAAATATTTTAGAACTTGTGAACAAGCCATCTAAAATAACTCGATAACGCCCTAACAGCATAATTTTACCGACAAAAGGAATGGATGAAACAAAGTCTCGAACTGGATTGAGGTATGTTAGTTCAGATTGTGAAAGAATGAACAAAGATAACAGCCATAGCCCAAATATCGCGCCAACGACATACAAAACTATAACAATTGGTTTATATTTCAATTTTAATTTGCCATAACACAGTACAAGAGCGATTAATACAACAATAGCAATACTAGTGAGAAGAGTGTAAACATTGCTCATAAACATAAGAGCTAAAACAGCAATAAATGTGAAAACGCAATAAAGCACGAACGTTCTCGTCTGGGATTTAGGTGAAATATAAAACAAAGCGATGACCGATGTGAGAAGTAGCGACGGGAAAAGAATAAAATATTCAATGCTGACTTCATACATACTAAAGCCCATTAAAGAATAAGCCATGTCACCGATGGCGACACTCGATGGGCGACCGTTGTAATAAAAATAAGAATTGTTATAAATAAAAGGATAGAAAGGGGCAAATTGAATCATTGAGTAGGCAAAGCCTATCAATGTATAAAGCGCTAATGCAGAATAAATAACAGTAAAAATTGTAGTTAATTTAACTGCTTTAAAGTAACGGAAATAATATCCGCATCCAGAAAAAGCGACAAGCGTAAATGGAATAAATATTCTTTCAAAAAGAGAGAAAGAAGAATCGCTAAAATGAGAAACAGCGAGCATTAACGAATAAATGAAAAGGGGTATGAAAAAATAGATGGATGTCAATAAACCATCCTTTTTAATTTCATGAAAAGAAGAAATAATAACACCAAGAAAAAGCGCGACGCCCAAGATAGCGTAAGTCAAAATCGATCCAGTGAATGTGAAAGCAGTTAAGGCTAACACTTCAAGCGAAAGAAAAGCCACAACGCTTAAACGATCATTAATTTTGGCAGATTTCTGCTTAAGATCTTCTTTTTCTTCAGTTGACATATCAAATTCCAATAAAGTTATTTTACAAAATGATAAACGCGATTGCACTATCCAAATTAAAACCGCCAATCGGCGGTCTTAGTTTTATGAATTTGGTGTATCTTCAGAGAGGCTTTGAACATTGAGCAAATTATATTCTTCTTCGCTTTCGCCTGTTAAATATGCTTTAGCAAACATTTCTGCTTCTTTATATGTCAAGTCATCTTTAAAGATGTCATGTTTTTTCTTCTCGTGCGACATATTATTCTTCCTCTCCAACTTTCCATTACTTTACCATAACTTCGCACTAATAAAATTAAAAAATGAATAATTTTTGGACAATGTAGAGATAAATATTCAAATTATCAAGTTTTGTTTTTTTTATTTATTTGGTAATATCAAATAAGACAAGGTTGAAGAAAAATGAAAAAAGAGCTGAATCTACCTGAAATTGTTGCTAACAACTTAATATATTATCGAAAGGCGTATGGATATACGCAAATTCAACTTGCTGAAAAATTTAATTATTCAGATAAAACAATCTCAAAATGGGAAAGAGGAGAAAGTTTTCCTGATATCTTTGTCTTGAAAACACTCGCTGATTTCTATGGCATTACCATCAATGATTTTTTCCGCGAAAAGCCAAAAAAATATTACCCCCCAGTGACAAAAAAGAGATTGCTCATCGTTTTACTATCCGTCGGTTTAGTTTGGTTGGTCGCGTCTATAATATACGCATTCTTGATGATTTTTTCTAACGGACAATTATCAGACAGTTGGTTGGTTTTTATTTTTGCCACTATTCCAACTTTTATCATTTGCCTCGTTTTTGCCAATTTATATAAACAGCGATTTTGGTCATTTATATCCGTATCTGGATTAATGTGGTGCGCCGCTACATCGATTTATATCCCGTGGGTGATGTATGCCCCATCTACGTATTTATTTTTGATTTTCATTATCGTCGTCCCGCTTCAAGTGTTAGCTTTCCTATGGTTTTTACTCAAATGGTCATTTAAATCATTCACTGCAAAACTACTTCAAAATATGAAGAAAAGAAAAGAGGCTTCAAAAGTAGAAACCTCTAAAACTGATTCGAATAACCAAAGTGAAGAATAAAAATTAATTATCCCCACCATCATTGATATAGAGAATACCAAGTGTTTTGGGACCACAGTGTGATGAGATAGTACATCCCGCAGTCGTTTCATATATCTTCTTGAATCCTCTTTTTTTCATAGCTTCCATTGCCACTTCAACCATTTCTGGTGCAGCGTGAGAATGAGTAACAAACCCAATTGACAAATCAGGATTCTTAAATTCAGCTAATGTATCTTCACAATACTTTTTCACAACCGCAACACCGCGTCCAGAATATTTCTTTCCTGGATGCATTTTCCCGCCGTCAACAATAATTTGAGGTTTAATGCGGAAAACAGCAGCAGCAAAAGCCGCAACACCTGAACAGCGCCCACCTTTGTAAAGATAATCAATAGTGTTAATGACAAAACTAGCTTGAACATATGGTACTCTTTTGACAACTTTCTCATAAACTTCAGAAACGTCTAACCCTTGATTGATAAGTTTTCTAGCGTATAAAACGAGAAGAGCAATGCCGGTTGAGAGTGATTTAGAATCGACAACGAATACTTTGCCTTTTAATCCATCGGTTTGTGACGCAGCAATGGCGTTAGCGCATGTCGAAGAAATACCGCTCGATAAGCAAACATGAATAACAGCATCATGATCTTTTAAAAGACCTGTGAAATATTCTTCAAATTGATAAACATTGATAGCGGCTGTTTTTGGCAAAATTTTATTTTGGTCGACATATTCAAAAATTTGAAGCGGATTAATGTCAACGCCATCAAGATAGGTCTTATCGCCTAAAATAACGGTGCCGGGTAAAATGTGAATGTCATTTTCTTTAACAATTTCTTCAGTCAGATCGACTGTGCTCTCGGTACTTAATGCAATTTTCATATTTAATCTCCTTTTGTTATTATAATCGCAAACTGCGAGCGATAGTAAGATACCATATTTTTAACAAAAAAACACCCATAATTGGGTGTAATAATCGTTTGGTGGAGCCGGCGGTATCGAAACCGCGTCCGAGAACAATCCAACAATAACATCTACAGTTTAGATGAAATTGATTTTTAACTCTCCAGCATCTACTTCATCAAAGCAAGAGAGCGAGATTTAATTTTTTCGTCGCCCATTCTAATCAAAATAAGGCGCTTATTCTCTTGTTATGACACCCTGACCAAGCGTGAGAGACTAAACCTTGGAGGATGGGTTGCCTAGCGATATCCGCTAGATCCAAATATTAGGAGCTAATTAAGCAGCAACCAATTGTGAAGCACGAGGAGTGCTTCTCATATAACTGTTGTCAGTTATTTTTTGTTGATGATTACGTCATCGCTCGACTGCCGTTAAAGCATGATTGGTTCCCGTCGAATCCATTTCGACCCCATGTGTGTTAATATTATTGCTGTTTTCAAGACAAAATGCAAGTCCAACGCTAACTTTATATCAGCAAATATTGTTGTAAAACAACAAAAAAGTCATATAATAAACGAAGAAAAGAAACCGAGGTTGAGGTCCATGAAACATTTAATATTTGCAGTGTTGGAAAATAGTCACGCCGCTGAAGAAACATTGATGAAATTATCAAAAATGGGATATAACGGCACTGTTATTCCTTCCACTTCTTTAAAACACACTTTAGAAAACGATGGGGAAGTTCCAATGTTTGTCAATTTGTCACTTTTTGAACATGGCAAATTTGAAAACAATACAACGCTTTATATCGTCGCCGAAGAAAATCAAGTCGAGGATGTTCAGAACATTATTCGTGAATCGACTAAACACTTTACTCGTTGCCGAGGCGGAATGTTTGTTATTCCTCTTGAAAGTTACGAAGGAAGCTTCTAAACATGTCAATTGTTATTGCCAGCATTCTTTGGGTCGGATTAGCTTTGATGGTCGGACTATTGATGTCAAAGCTGATGAAAATTGTCCATTTCCCAAATGTTACAGGTTATTTGCTTTCTGGCGTGTTAATTGGACCGTGGGTTTTAGGTCTTTTTGATCAAGGTCAATTTAACAATATTCTTTCTAGTGTGAGCTGGATTAGTGATATCGCTCTTGGCTTTATTGCATTTACTATCGGTGGTTCTTTTAAATTATCAACATTAAAAAAAGTAGGTAAAAGAGCAACAGTCATTACGATTTTTGAGGCGCTAGGTGGAGCCGCAATCGTGATTATTGGGCTTTTAATTGGATATTTCTGCGGTTTGAAAGACATGGGCTTATCAATCCCGATGATATTGACTCTTGGATCAATGGCTTGTGCGACTGCTCCTGCTGCTACTTTGCTCGTTATACAACAGTATAAAGCAGAGGGGCCAGTGACAAGAACTCTAATTCCAGTAGTCGCCTTCGATGATAGTGTCGCTTTGATGGCTTTCGCTGTTTTATTTGCCATCAGCAAAGTCATCGCAGTGGGCGGCAGTTTTGATGTCATTGATGGATTGGTTATTCCTTTGCTCGAAATTGTATTATCACTAGTTATTGGAGCGGCCATGGGATTTGTTATTGCATTAGCAACTCGCTGGTTCAAAGGTCGGGGCAATAGAATGATGATCTGTGTCGCAGCGGTGTTAATTTGCGTCGGTTTATCAATGATTGAAACGAGCACTTTAGGATGGGGATTTTCTTTTCAATTATCTAGTTTGTTGACAGTGATGGCAATGGGAGCAATTTATGTAAACTTTGCTCGCGGAATAGAAACGACAAATGTTTTTCTCGAGAAATTCACCGCGCCGATTTTTATGCTCTTTTTTATCATTAGTGGCGCCAATTTGAATTTTGGTATTTTTATGGACGAAGCAGCCCTTCTTGTTATTGCAATAGCTTTGATTTATATCATTTGCCGTGTTATTGGAAAATGGGGCGGTTCGGCTATCGGAGCACAAATTACTCGCTGTGAACCAACCGTTAAAAAATATCTAGGTTTTACTCTTATCCCGCAAGCTGGTGTCGCATTAGGACTCGCTTCAAGCGCCAAATTATTTTTTACTTCGCTCGGAGATGCTGATTTAATGCTGACTGGTGATTTGCTCTACACCTGCATTATCGTCAGCACAATTGTCTATGAGCTAGTTGGACCGCTAGTAACAAAATGGGCATTAACAAAGGCAGGAGAGATTCCTCAGAGAGAAATCCAGCAATAAAATTAGTTAATAATAACTATTTGTAAAGTGGGCGATAATACCATACAATATCAACTACATAAGAGATTAGAAGGAAATAGATTAATGAAAGCAGAAACTAAAGTAACTTTATTCAATGTGCTTGGCTCACCATTTTCCAATGCGAGAGTTGTCGAATGTGGCAAAACATTGCCTTGGTGGTCGGCACTTATTTGTTTTATCTTAGGCGTATTTTTGCCAATTATTCCAACGATGGTAAGTATCAGCAATAGTTATGGCTCTCAGTTTTTAACTAGCAATACATATGGTTATGATGTTCAGCTCGTTGGATCCACTATGGATATTTACCTCAATGGCTATGAATTTTCAATAGATGATGAGCACGAATTAAGTGCGACAAAAGATGGAGTGAAATACTCCCCATCAGCCGAGCAAGATATTCTTCCAATTTTTCAATACATTAATAGCGAAACAAGTCAGGTTGATTTTGAAGTATATTACACTATTCGTTCTACACGCGGTTCCTCAACGCTCGATGACTTGCTAGATGTTGTTGTTGCAAAAACATATATTTCTGGTACAGCAATAGAAGGAACAACCGATGATTTAGATTCTATCAATAGCAATTTAACAAGCGAAGAAGAAACTAAAACGCTTTATCGCCCTTCATTCATTATTTTTTATCCGAGCGGCGTTTATACAGCGATTTATAAACCAACCACAACAACATTGAGCACATCTGGTGGCGGAGATTGGAAGCATCACGAGGTAACAAACTCTTTGCTACGAGATTATTTAACTGTCACAGTCAGCGAGACCACATATGTTCCTAATGTTGAAAATCAAACAACTCTGATGAAAACCACGGCTTATATCGATGGAGCTTTTGACAATTGGAAACAATCTTTTAATCTCAGTTATTTAACGAGTAAAGATAATACGCTTCTCTACTCTACTTTAATTTTTGAAGCCATTTACATCGGATTGACTTTCTTCATGGGCTTAATGATTTTCCTCCTCACAAGAGGTAAGAAAAATTACTATCGCTATTTATCGTTTTTTACATGCCAAAAAATCAATGCCTGGTCGTGCTTCTGTCCTGGCCTATTGGCGATGATTTTAGGTTTCATATTACCTAATTACGCCGTTATGTTCTTTATAATCTTGCTTGGTTTGAGAACGATGTGGCTGTCTATGCGACAATTAAGACCTCAATATTAAAAATAAAGCCTTCAATTGAAGGCTTTTTTAATCTCCATAATCGGAACCTCGAGATTTATCTTCGGCATATATATGAAGCGGATCGGTCACATCTGTTATTTCCAAATAAATATAGTCATCTACTTCCGTTTGAGGATATTCAAAATTAGCTGTAAAAACAATTTTTCTATTCTTCTCAACAAGTTCTAAGAGCTTATCAATAATTAAAGGAAATTGTTCAGTTCTTTGTTCCTTAAATCCCATTAATTGAGTATAAAAGGCTGGCTCAATATAAAATCGCGCTCCACTAGCGGTTTCAAAAAGAGCACAAAAAGGATTATTTTCATCTTTTATGGTTTTTAGATTTTCAAACTCTGGATATATTTTCATTTATGATAAACCTCATGATGATATATTTTAAAAGCACGATATATTTGTTCCAATAATATTAGTCTACTCATTTGGTGCAGAAAAGTCATTTTCGAAAGCGATAAAGCAAAATTAGCGCGTCGTTTTACTTCTTCACTTAAGCCATACGAACCACCGATGATAAATGTTAAAAAGGAACCAGATTCTTCTAATTTATTAACTAAAAAAGTAGAGAATTGCAAAGAATTCATTTCTGTTTTATCTAAATCTAATGTTACAACATAATCTTGATTTTTAAGCAATTTCAGTATTTTTTTGCCTTCTTCAATTTTGCATTTTTCAATTTCTGCTGCTTCTTCTTTTCTCGGAGAGGAGTCGTTTAATTCAATTAGTTCAATTTGTGCATAAGGCTGTATTTTTTGACAATAGTCCAAAATTCCCAATGATAAATATTTATCACATTTTTTACCGACAGAAATGATTCTAATCTTCATATGGGTCACCTCCATATGTGCTGCTCCACTGATCAGAACAAAACACTCGATATTTATCGATGTTGATACCACAATATTTAAATGTTTTATGATAAGCGTTAATTGCCTTTTGCTTTGTATTACACTCTTCAGATAAATGCATTAGAACAATTTGCTCGGTGTTATGCCCGATCATATTAGCACAAGCAAGAGCAGAATCTTCATTTGACAAATGACCATATTCAGATAGGATTCTCATTTTTAAGTCATATGGTCTTTCACTTTTCAGCAGCATGGAGATATCGTGGTTAGATTCAATAAGAATGAAGTTGGCGTCACGGCAATATTTCATCGCACTTTCGCAAACCTTGCCAGTATCTGTCATGTAAACCATTTTTTTACTGCCTTCTAATATGTATCCACATGGATTAATGGCGTCGTGTGAGGTAGGAATTGGGGTAATGCAAATATTTTTGATTTTAAAAGTTTCAAACAAAAAGACTTGATTTGAATTGGTACTTGGAAGAGTGCCTTCTAGAGCATACATTTTTTTCGTTTTTAAAAATCTCAAGCCATTGATGTGGTCGGTGTGCTCGTGCGTGAATAAAACACCATCGATATCGTTGATTGTTTTGCTATATCTAGATAATTCGGTTTCAAGACGAGAAAGGGGGATACCCATATCAATAAGAATAATTGTATCTCGATCAAAAACTAAAGTGGCATTACCTTTCGAACCAGAGGCCACGACAACAAAATGCATGTTTTAATCTTCACTCTCTTTGTCGGTGGCGTTGAGCATTTTTTCTTCCCACTCTTTGCTCGGAGTTTCAAATTTTGCAAAATCTTTGTAAAAGAATAAACCGCATCGCCCTGTTTGCCCATTTCTATTTTTGGCAATAATAACTTCAACATAAGAAGCATTACCCGGCATTTCTTGACCGAGTTGTCTCTCTTCTGCTTTTTTAGCCATTTCAAAGCGCTCGTCATCAGTTAGTTGACTGGTCTTTTTCTTTTCAACTTCAGTGGCGGCACCATTTTTATAATAGTCTGGGCGATAGAGAAGTAGAACAACATCTGCGTCTTGTTCAATTGCACCAGATTCGCGCAAATCAGAGAGCATTGGACGGCGGTTTTCTTTACGTTTATCAACTTCACGAGAAAGTTGCGAAACAATAATAACAGGAACCTTTAAATCTCTTGCGAGTTGTTTTAATCCTTGAGAAATTTTTCTTACTTCTTCCTGTCGATTATCACTAGAACGCTTATCGGCGTCAGGAGAAGAAGTAATTAAACCGAGATAATCGACAACAATCATGCCTAGATTTGGGTCGGCAGCCAGAAGTTTTTTAGATTTATTTTGAATATCGGATAAACGCAGTCCTGGAGAATCATCGATATAAATGTTTGCATTAGATATCTCATCAATCGCGGCGGCTACTTTAACCTTGTCTTGGCCAATAACACGATTCATGCTTATGCTTTTTAACGACACAAAAGAAAGCGAGGATATAAGTTTCTTGACTAAACTTTCACTCGACATTTCCAAGGAAAAAATAGCAACACCAATTTTACCAAGTCGAGCAGCATTAAGAGCGATATTCAACGCAAAAGTTGTTTTGCCAACCGAAGGTCGAGCTCCAATAATAATGTATTCTTCTGGATGAAAGCCTTGGGTTAAGGCGTTAAGGCGTTTGAAACCAGTAGTCACACCAGTAACATCTTCATCATCACCTTCAGCAAAAGGTTTAGCAGACCCTAATTCTGTTTTAACTTTTTCCGCCACTTCTTCAACCTTCTTGAATGTTGAAACGCGGCGTCTTTCAATTGATCTTTTAAACAAATCTTCGCTATCGAGTATAAAGTCATTAACATTTTCAATAGCTTCGGTGCGATAGTTAGTATCAATTTTTTGAACGGCATTGAGCATTTTTCTTAAGACCGACTGATCGATCAAAATGTTAATGTAAAATTCCAAGTTAGCGAAAGCAACCATCGATTCGGTGCACTGTTGAATGTAATCAACTCCACCAATATGATCAATTTCTTTCAGAAGAGTCAGTTCATCAAAGACAGTTAAGGCGTCAACGTTTAATGATTTTTCATGAACATTTTTAATTGCTCGGAATAGAGTCCGATGCTTAGGCAAATAAAAGTCATCTTCTTCAAGCGATGTCAAAACGTTTAAAAGAGCATTTTTAGAAAGGAGCGCTGAACCGAGCACTGCTTTTTCTGCTTCGATATTGGCGGGAACATTTGTGGAAGGCAAAGGCTTAACAAAAGTTGATTTTTTGCCTCGATCATTATTGATTGCCATACTATTTGTTTTGCTCCTTTACATGAACATTAACAATGCCTTCAACCCCTTTATATAGTTCTATTCTTAGCCTCATAATACCAAAAATATCAATTGGTCCTTTATCGATAAATTTGCGCTTATCGATTTTAATGTTATGAACTTTAAGCATTTCTTCTTCGACTTGTTTTAAAGAAATCGAGCCAAACATCTTTCCATCTTTGCCTGATTTCATTTCGAATTCTAATGTAATATCTTTGAGTTTTTCTTTTAATTCAAGAGCATCTTGACGATTTTTTTCATCTTGAATTCGCAAATTTTCTTGCTGATTTGCAAGGATTTCTAAACTTTTTTGTGTTTCCGGCACCGCCAATTTGCGAGGAAATAAAAAGTTTTTGGCATAGCCATCGCTCACATTAATTTGAGCATTTTTTTTGCCAAGACCTTTCACATCTTGTAAAAGTATAACTTTCATATCAATCTTCCTCCAGCTTAGATCTTGTTTTAGCATCAGCTCTCGCCATATTCAAGGATGTCTCTAAAACATTGAGCAAAGAATTTTTTACCGTTTCTAAATCAGCTTTTTCAATGGATACCGCCGCTGAAGTAAAATGGCCACCACCACCTAATTTTTCAGCGAGCAACTGAACATTAATCGAACCATCGCTTCGGCAAGAGATACGAACATCTTTATTAGAAGTTTTTCCGATGACAAAAGCGGCATGATTACCTTTCATGGTCAAACACAAATTAGCAGCTTTGGCGAGCGTAGCGCTATCATATATACGATTTTCAGGACCTATGGCATAAACAACTCCATAAGCGGGTGTCTGCATCGTTCTGACAAGTTCATTAATTGTCACATATTCTTCAAAATCATCTTTAAGCAAATCATCAGCAAGAGAGTTATCAGCACCATAATCTTTGAGAATGGTACAAGCTTCAAATGTTCTTAAACCTGTGTGTTTGCTCTTGAAATATGAACTATCGAGAAAAATACCAGAGAGCATAATGGTAGCAAAAATTTGAGGTAATTCTATGCGTGGATTAATCGAAGCATAGCGAATTAATTCAGCTATCAATTCACAAGATGAAGAGGCTGATGGATCAATATGATTAAATACTGGGCTATCAATATATTCTTCAGCTCGTCTATGATGGTCGATGACGACAATTTTACTCGCCTTCTCAAGCAAATTAGGTGCCATAACCATACTTGGAATGTGAACATCACAAACAACGAGTAGAGTATCAGGACTAATTTGTTCAGCTGCTTCTTTAGGACTAATCATGATTTCGCCGATTTCATCTTTTGAAAAATTTGAAGTAATCGCAGCTCGTGTTTTAAACTCGGTAAGTTTTAAATCCACCACTATTTTGGATGGTTTTGATAATCGACTACAAATAGCTTTAATGCCCAAACAAGCACCTAGGGCATCCATATCCATGTCGCGGTGTCCCATAATAAGGATACGCGAAGATGTTTTGATTAAACCAATAAGAGAATCGGCCAAAACCCTAACTTTAACACGATTTCTTTTTTCTTGAGCTTCAGTTTTACCACCAATAAATTCCATATCGGAACCATAAGCAGAAATAACGACTTGATCACCACCTCTTGACATGGCAATATCAAGAGCTTCGTTGGCTAATTCGTTAAGTTTAATAACATCTGGAAATTCATGCGCCAATCCAATGGAAATAGTGAGAGGAATATCTGTGCCCGCTCCAATTTCCCTAACTTTATCAACAATATAAAAATTATCAGCTTTCATTTTGGCAAAAGATTCATAATTGCATAGCATTGAGTAACTGTCATCTTTGATTTTTCTTAAAAGCACACCATATTCTTTGGCGTAATTGAATATGACATTTTTAACTTTGGTGACAGTATCATTAAAATCATCTTCACCATGAACAACATCTTGATAGTTGTCTAAAGACAATATGCCAATAACAGGTGCTTGTTCTTTCGAGTATTTGTAGATAGATTCGTAGTCAGTAATGTCTTTAAAAATCCAAAGACCTGCTTCCAATAAAAACTTTACTTCGTAATTGCGAGAATTAATAACAACTTTGGTTGTTTTATCATTACCGGCACTTTCTTTTAATTCAGCTAAATCCGGTTGCCACACCAAAATATTTGAATCGATGATATCAATATGTCGATCTTTAAATAAATCATTAGTCCAAAGAACCATGTCTTTATTATCAGTAACAACCAAGCCTATCATGGCGAAATTATATGCTTCTTGGACATCACTACCAATAACTTCAGCGGCGTGCAAATCAGTTTGTTGTCTTAAACGCGAAATTAAAATAACGACAATCCAAACAAATAAACAATTCAAGAAAACGATAGCCGCAGCACCAACGATAATGTACTCAACAGCAATGTATTCCTTTAAATGGAAAACATTATTGAAATAAAGCGCACAAAAAGTAGCAATGAGGATAAGTTCCAACAAAATGGTAATGAACGATCCAACACGTATTCGTTTAATTGCTTTGCCCATAAAAAACCTTCGTCTTAACTATTATAAATGATTTACTCTTTTTATTACATAAAGTTTTACAAACAAATGCATTTCTTAAAACGCCGACGAATTTTATGTGCTAATAAATAAAAAGACCTCGCGTTGAGAGGTACCCAAAATCCTAGACATTAGGAAAGGGGTACTTTTTCTATGAAATATTCATGGGAATACAAGCTTGAATGCGTCAACAAGCATAAAAATGGCGAATACATCGAATTTATAGGAACACCTAAACAGCGTCA